>JANXOP010000009.1 GCA_025357755.1 Kofleriaceae bacterium
CAATTCGGGAGGCCGATCGGCGCGTTCCAGGCGGTGCAGCTCCACATCGCGGATCTCTACATCAAGCTGCGCACCGTCGAGAGCGTCGTCTATCGCACCGCGTGGATGCAGCAGAAGGGCGTGCGCGACATGCCGTTCATCAACGCCTCGAAGGCGATGTGCGCGCAGTACGCGGTCGACTGCGCGATGAAGGCGATCCAGATCCACGGTGGCTATGGCTACATGGAGGAGCTCGGCCTCGAGAAGCTCGCACGCGATGCCAAGCTGCTCGAGCTCGGCGCCGGCACGACTGATATCAACCTGCTCGCCGCCGCGCGCGAGCTGATCGGCGTCGAGTGAAGTATCTCGCGCTCGCCGTGCTGCTCGTCGCGTGTGGTCAAGATACCGAGGCCGTGCTGAAGGCGCCGCCGCGAGCGGCGAAGGGTTCGGCCGTGGCCGTGGCCAAGCCGATCGCGGCGAGCACGAAGCTCGCCGGGTTGACGGTCGCGTTACCGACGGGCTGGACCGCGGCGTACGACGACCGCGGATCGTGGTCGTTCACGTCGCAGCGCGTCCCGGAGCACCCACTCGCGATCACGCACCTCGCGCAGATGTCGGCCGCGGTCGCGCCGAGCCCCGAGGACTATCTCGCGCTCTTGCAAGCGTCGACCAAGGACACCACGTCGAAGCTCGTCACGAAGCAGACACTGCCGGATGGCTTCGCGCTCTCGCTCGAGAGCACGCTGAACGCGGACCCCGGGCACGGCAAGCGCGCGACGTACGTGGTGCGCAAGCTCGGCGCCTTGTGGATCGAGTGCGCGTGTCCCGACGTGCCCGACGACGCGACCCGCGATCGCGTGATCGCTCTGTGCTCGTCCGCGAAGCTATGAAGCGCTGACTGCAAGCCGGAGCCCGTCACCACGCCGAAGCTACGAAGTTCCTGTCCTCGGAAGAGACGTTTCCCGATAGCGGCTACAAGGACGCGCACCGTGACACCGATGCGAACCGGGCGAGGCGACCACGATCATCACGTGGTACCCCTGCTCGGTTACTCCGTCGCGAACGCGGCCGAGCGCCCGGACTGGATGCGGGCGACGTGTTCGCTAGGTAGCGGGTCCGGACCAGCTGAGGATCACGGCTCCATCGCCGGAGATCGCACCCGTGATCGTCATCGCGTTCATCAGACCCGTGATGTAGCTCGAGCCGCCACCCCCGCCCGCGAACTCGCCGCCTCCACCACCGTAGTAACCGCCGCCACCTCCACCAGAGGGAGAGCCATCGCGATATGCATCCCCGCCTCCACCGAGCACGCCAGACTTGGTCGGATAGGTCGCGTTGACCGCCGTACCCACGCCGCCCGCCGCTTGCGTTCCACCACCACCGCCGAGTGCCGAAGCGCTTTGATTCGGCGCCGCTACGCCCGTGGCTCCACCGCCGGCGCCCCCTCCCGTGGCACCGGCTCCGCCACCGCCCGCCGCGACGATGATTCGATTCGAGAGGTCCATTCCGCCACGGCGAACATCGCTCGCGCCGCCACCCGTGCCCGATGGGCCCTCCCCTTGCGTCGTCCACGTCGTGTATTCGTGCACGGCTCCGCCTCCATTGAACCCACCCGCAAATCCCTGCAGGCTGCCGGTTCCGTTCACGTTCGTACCGCGACCGCCCACGAACACGTAAAGCGACTCGCCGCCCGTCACGGTCGCCGTGCCCTTTGCTCGCCCGCCGAACCCGCCGAGCACCGCACTATCACCACCGGATGCGCCGAGCGCGTCGATCGTGACCTGGACCGCGCAGACCGGGACTACGAAGGTCTGCACCGTTCCAGTCATACCGAACGCCATCTGGCCCGCGCAGTCCGCAACGCTCACGGTCTTTGTCGTCGACATCGAGCACGATCCATTCGTGACGGTGAGCGTGACCTCGTGATCTCCCACTGTCGCGAACGAGGCCGTCGCGCTCTCCGCGCTCGCACTCGTGGACTGCCATCGCCGAAGTTCCACGCATAGGTGGCACCGCTCGTGTGCGTCGCGGTGAACGTGAGCGGCGTGGCGATCGTGGGATCGTCTCCGACCACGAACGTCGCATCGCAGGTCTGGGTCGCATCGGGCTGCCCCGTGCCTCCCGAGACGCTGCCACAGCCAACCGCGAACACAGCTATCGCTAATCCCCTCATAGGGAATCATCTTACGTGGTTTTGTAGCAGAAGAGGCAGGTTCTCGTTCTTGGCTTGAGCGCGGCGATCTTCGACAACCTTCCGGCGACGACCCGTGCCTGATCAACACGGACAACCTCTGACGATCGAGACGAGTTCGTTTTGGCGATACGCCGTGCAGGACGCCTGCGGTGCCCAGCTGCGCCAGCCCGAAATAGCTGTGGGATCTGGCTCGCTCGGCTCTCGGTCTCTTACCCGTCTCGAGCCAACGTTGCGAATGGGCTGCCGCGAGACGATGACGACGTCTCATTCGAAGTACGACGCCCCACGGGGGGCGTGCTTAGATTCGGTGCGAGGCCGATCGATGCGACGATGGTCTCCGAGCATGCGATCCGCCGCGAGCTTCGTAACAACCGGCGTGTCGCCGATGTTCGCGGTCTCGGTTGCATCGATTTTCCCGTGCGCGTTCGTCGGCGGCACGCCGTGCAGCGCGACGCCCCACGGGGGCGTTCATGTTCGTCGATTCGATACGAAATCGATCGATGCGACGATGGTCCGAGCATGCGATCCGTCGTGAGCTTCGTAATAACCGGCGTGTCGCCGATGTTCGCGGTCTCGGTTGCATCGATCTGCCCGTGAGCGTTCGTCGGCGACACGCCCTGCAGAACGCCGGCGGCGCTGTGGACTCGGTGCCCAGCTGCGCCACGAGCGTTCGATCCTCGATGTGGGCGCACCTGACCACTGATCCCACAGCGCTGGTGCCGAGCGCCTGCTCTCCGTTTTCGGATTTACAGGTGGGAGGGCGGAGGCAGAGCAGACCGAAAGAACGATCCGGCTCGCTTCCGCTCTCGGTCGGTGCGCCATCGAGCCGACGTTGCGAATGGGCTACCGAGATGCGATGACCGGCGCTGTATTCGAAGTACGACGTCCCACCGGGGCACTCTTCAATTGCACGCCGCGCGGAACGATCGGAGCTCGCGATCGAGCCGAGTCACCCTGCTGTCCGGAATACGGACAGCGTTCGACTCCAAAAGATCTCCACTAGACGATTTTATCGACCGCATGCGATTTTCGATTGACGTGATTTATCGCGTCACCTTGCCAACGCATCGCGACCTCGATCTCTCCGCTCGCGAGACGCGCTGGCTTCGCTTCTCGCAACGCGTTCCCCGTGCAGACCAATTCGCTCGCTTGCACCGCCGAATCGTCGTCGACAGCGCACGCCCTTGAACCGAAAAACACAGTGTTAGGTTGAGCGTATCAACGCAGCCAGGAGTGGGCGATGTTTCAAGTGGGTCGAGCGTCTACGGAGTCGAGTGGTGAGAACAGCTTGATCGCGAACATGGCGATGGGCCCCGAGGCCGTCGATCGTGCGTTGCGCGGGATCGCCAACGCGGAGCGCCGGCTCGAGCACGACAAGGCGCATCTGTTGACGCAAGCCGTGCGGCTTCGGATCTGGAGCCACTTCGGTCGCGGTTCGTTGTCGGAGTATCTCGAGGAAGTCTTCGGCTACACGCCGAAGGTCGCGCGCGAACACGTCCGCGTGGCATTCGCGATCGAAGAGCTGCCCGTACTCGGCGAGATGTTGGCATCGGGCGAGCAAAGCTACACCGCGTTGCGCGAGCTCTCCCGGGTGATGACAACCGAGACGGTGGACGAGTGGCGCGAGGCCGCGCGCGGCATGAATGTTCGACAGGTCGAGGAGCTCGTCGCTGGGCACGAGAAAGGCGATCGACCGAGCGATCCGAAGGATCCAGATCTCGCGATCAAGAAGATCACGCTCGAGCTTCGTGCCGGAGCGACCGCGCAGCTGCGGCAAGCGAGGCAAGCTATTTCTGCCGAGACCGGCGGCTTCGTTGACGATAGTGATCTGATCGAGGCGCTGTGCGCCGCGTACTTCGCTGGCGGCGAAGCGGATCAGGGTCGCGCGCGGCACCAGCTGATGGTCACCGTTTGCGAGCGTTGCAACCAGGGCTGGCAAGATGCCGCAGGTCGGGTGATCGCGATCGATGCGATCGATGTCGAGCGCGCCGAATGCGATGCGCAGCGCATCGGATCCGATCTCGAACCCGAGCGCGCGACGCAAGACATCACGCCGATGGTCCGGCGGTTCGTCTGGCGTCGAGATCACGGCCGATGCTGCGTGCCGGGTTGCCGTGCTTCGCGCAATATCGATATCCATCACGTGGTGCATCGCGAGCATGGCGGCAGCCACGAGGCCGACAATTTAGCGCTCACGTGCTCGGCACATCATCGCGCTCTGCATGAAGGCAAGCTACAGATCACGGGCTCCGCTCCGAACCTCACGATCAACTATGTGAATCAACCTGCGTCATCGCCAACGCTCGCGATCTCGCCGGCGATCAGTGCGGGCGATGCGGGCGACGCGGGCGACGCGGGCGACGCGGGCGTTGCGAGTGAAAGGCTCCGTGCGGCGCGCCTGCAACCGCGAGTCGCCGTGCGGACGCCCCCCGTGGGACGCTCGAAGTTCGAAAGCGTCGTTGCCGTGACACAGGCGAAACAAGCGCTGACGACGCTCGGCTTCGCGAAAGCCGAGGCTGCGCGCTATGTCGATGAGGCTCGTGCGAAGGTCGATAGGCCCGACCTCGAGCTGTTGATCAGGGCAGCGCTTGCGTGTGCACGGCGGGAGATGGGCTAGCCGCTCATGATGGCGTTCGGTATCACGCACCGAGCCGCTACCGGCGGACTCGATGTTCGAGGCTGCGATGGCGTCACCGCTAGCTCATCGGGGTCTCGTGCACGGCGGGAATGGGCTAGCTGCGTACGATGGCGCGCAGGATCACGGACCGAGACACTTCTGGCGGACTCGATGATCGAGGCTCGGATGGCATCGACTACGTGCAAGCCTGCAGCTCTCGCGACCGCTGCGATCGAGGAGCTTCGAGCGACCAAGAGTTCTACGAACAGCGCCCCCCGTGGGACGTTCTACGTTCGGGCGGGAGCCTGCGCAGCGAGCTCCATCCGTGTCGCAAAGCTCTACACGATGGCCTCGAGCTCGGGGCGGAGCCGGGTTTTGCGACATCGCACGGTGCGCGACCGTGACCGACCGTTGACGGATCGTCAGCGCAGGGTCACGAAATCACCTGGCGTGCGCCGTGTACGACGCGACGATATGCGCTTCCTCCCGATCATCCTCGCTCTCGCACTTCCAGCCGCGGTCCATGCCGATCCGCTCAGCCTCACGTCGCAGACGGAGGCACCGACCATCGATATCGGCGTGCGGATCGGTGGCTATGGCTTTCGCCGCGATGCCGATCCGCAGTTCACCGGCAAGTGGGACGAGTGCCGGATGAATGGCGTCGGCATCTTCGCGCAACGCGGGCTGCGCGGGCCGCTGTTCATCGAAGCCGGCATCGATGCCTACTTCTCGTCCAACGATCAACCGAACGCGATGGACCTGCCGGTCTCGCGCTCGAGTGCGCTGTTGTCTACCGCGATCGGCGTGCGGACCGAGCTCAATCGCTGGTTGGTCGGCTACGTCCAGCTCGGGGTCGGGGCGGAGCTCACGCGCGTGTCGGTGCCGTATGCGGATGGCACGCTGCACGCGAACAAGATGATGCCGGAGGGTTTTATCGGGGTCGGTGGCGACATCAAGATCGGAGAGGCCACGCGGTTTGGCGCGAGCATCCGGACGCTCGTGATGGGCAACTTCAACTACGACGCGCAGCGGTTGAATCCGAGCAGCGATCAATGGACCGCATCGCCGAGCGCGGATCAGGTATTTGCCGCCGAGCCGACGCTCGCCGCGCAGGCGCAGTTCTACGTGCGTCGCGATCTCTAGCGAGCAACTAACAAGTTGCAGTGGCTAATCGAGTTGCCAATCCTCAGGCACGGTCCCTGCTCTAGCCCGCCCCATGAGCTCGATCACCTACTCCACGTTGCTTCTCGCAACCACCTTGGCTAGCGCATGCGCCACCGACGCGGCTGATCAAACTTCCACCGGCGGTGGCAAGGCCGATGGCAGCACCACGGCGCTGACATTCAAGGCCGACTTCACGCAGGCGCTGAAAGGCTCGCTGCTCGCGGGCGACTCGGTGAACGTCTCGTATGCGCTCGATCGCTTGACCGACTGCAAGACCGAATCGGGGGGCATGGACCAGTACGGCGTGACGGGCTACGCGCAGTTCGACGATGCGACGCCGGTGACGTTCGCGGTGTCGCGGCTCTCGAACGGTAAGGCCGTGCCGGTGACCGCGAGCGTGGAGATTCCAGCGTCGGCGTCGCACGTCGCGCTGTGGTTCTCGATCAACGACACCTCGGGCTGCATCGCCTACGACTCGAACCAGAACGCGAACTACACGTACGCGATCGATCGCCACGGGCTCGGCGCGACGATCGTCTTCGATACCGATGGCAACCCGACCCAGACTGGTGCGATCCACGCCGGTGATCAGGTGGTCGTCCACTACGCGCCCGAGCGCCTTACAACCTGCGCCGGCGAGACTGCCGGGCACCCCTCCTACGGGATCAGCGGCGCGTACGCGGTCGATGGTGGCGCCTCGCATACGATCACGGTCGAGCGGACCGAAGGCGCGATGCTCGTCGCCGCGGATCCGGTGATCACGGTGCCGCACGGCAGCGACCTCGCGCTGTGGTTCTCGACAAGCGATGTCTGGGGTTGCCACGATTACGACTCTCAAGCCGGGGCGAACTATCACTTCACGATCGAGTGATCGGTTGATGTAGTACGATAGCTCCGTTGCGGATCGGGCTCGCGCTGCTGGTCATTCTCGCGACCGCGCGCGTGATGGCGCAGCCGGTCTCGGAATCGATCGTGCTCGCCGGCTCGGATCCGGTGTTCCAGGCCGCGCTCGACGAGGCGGTTGCACCGGCGGGCCTCGGCGTGATCCGCGCGCAGGACGTGACGGCACCGTCGCTCGGAGCCTTGTCCACCGCGTCGCGCGAGCTCGCGGATCGGTTGCATGCCACGGCGACCGTGTGGTTGATCGCATCGCCGAACGGCATCACGCTCGTCACGTACGATCGCGAGCGCGATCGGCTCTTGGTCCGGGAGCTACCGTTCACGCTGCCGCTCTCGGCGCCCCATGCCGCGGAAGCCGCACGCATCGCTCGCACGATGTTGCGAGCGCTGCGGACCTCGGTCGATGTCGATCAGCCGCCACCGCGCGTCGAAGATGCGCCCGCGATCCGCGCCGCGGTGGCCGCGCCCGAGCAGCGCCGCCTCGGTGTGAGCGCGCTGGTCGGAGGCCGCTTCGGCGCACCGGATGGTGACCTCGTCGCGCAGCTCTCCGTGATCTGGCGCCCCGATCGGATCGGCTTCGCGATCAGCGGCGAGCTCGCGCCGAGCGCGGACGTCACGACGTCCGCGTTCACGGGGACCGTGCTCGACATCGCGGTCGCCGCCGTCGCCCGCGCACCGATGTGGGTCGCGCCGGGGTTCAGGGTCACGCCCGTGCTCGGGCTCGCGGCGCACACGCTGCGGCTGCGCGGATCGCTCTCGACCGCGCAGCCGATCCACGATACGCGGACGGATCTGGCGGCCCGGCTAGGAGTCGTCGCGAGCTACCGGGTCGGGCGCGATCTCGATGTAGGCTTCGGCGCGACCGTCGATTTGTTGCTCGATCGTCCGCGCTACGAGGCCGGAAACGTCCAGGTCTTGGTGGTTCCTCGGCTCCAGGCGCTCGTCGGGTTGATGGGGACGTTCCGGGTCCTGTAGCGAGCCGTGCTATTGCTGCGGCCGGCATGAGGAAGTCCTCCACGTTCGAGCAGCTGGATCGTCGCATGCGGGTCTACGAGACCGCGCACGATCACTGCGTGCTACCGGGCGTCCACATCGTGGCGCGGATCGACGGCCGCTCGTTCTCCCAGCTCACGCGAGACGTGATGAAGCTGACGGAGCCCTACGACCTGCGCATGCGCGACTGCATGGTGGCGACGCTCGAGCACCTCTGCACCCGCACCGGCTTTGACGTGCTCTTTGGCTACACCCAGAGCGACAAGCTGAACCTGCTCTTGCGGCGCGATGACCGCCTGTTCGGCCGCAAGCTCCGGAAGCTGATCTCGGTGCTCGCGGGTGAGGCCAGCGCGAAGTTCTCGCTGGAGCTCGGCCGCCTGGGCGCGTTCGACGCGCGCATCTCTCAGCTGCCGACCGATGAAGACGTGGTGGACTACTTCCGGTGGCGCGCGGAGGACGCTCATCGCAACGCGCTCAACGGGCACGCCTATTGGCTTCTCCGCAACCAGGGCCTCGACGAGCAGACCGCCACGGAGAAGCTCGTCGGCGCTTCGGTGGCCGACCGCAACGAGCTGCTCTTCAAGGCGGGGATCAACTTCAACGATCTGCCCGCGTGGGAGCGGCGCGGCGTCGCCGTGCAGTGGCGCGAGGAGCCACACGAGGGCACGAACCCCAAGACCGGAGAGACCGTGACGACCACGCGCCGCGTGCCCTTCGTCAACTACGAGCTGCCGATGAAGACCGAGCTCGACGACCTGGTCCGCGCGATCGTCCTGCACCAGTGACACCAGTGACACCCGTGACGATGCTGAGCCTCGTGCTCGACACGAACGTGCTCGTCTCCGCGCTGTGGGCGCCCGGGAGCGTCCCCGACGCGGCGATCGCGGCCAGCTTCGCGCACCACGCCCGCGTGCTCTACGACGCGCGCATCCTCGCCGAATACCGCACCGTCCTGGCGCGCCCCAAGTTCAAGAAGATCGATCCCGCGCGCGCGGCGGCCCTGATCGCGAAGCTCGTCGCGCTCGGTCAGCACGTCGCGGACGTCGCGCCGTGGACGGGCGCGATGAAGGACGACGACGACCGTATGTTCGTGGAGGTCGCGCTCGCCGGCCGCGCGACCCTGCTCGTCACCGGCAACCTCAGAGACTTCCCGCAAGACCTCGGCTTCGAGGTCCAGACACCCGCCATGGTGCTGGCGACCCTCTCGGGCCTCGGCCCTATGTGATTGTTATTCCTGGGGCAGCCAGGGTCCTGTAACTTTTCTCGGGCATGGCCTCTCTAGATGACGTGGGACTGTCGATCGTCGAGCGCCCGACGCCGGAGGATGAAGCCGAGCTCGTCGCGGCGTGTCTGCAGGGCGACCTCGCGGCGCAGCGCGCGCTGTTCCGCCGAGAGTTCGCGCGGGTCAACGCCACGATCTATCGCATCCTGGGACCCAGCCGCGAGGTCGACGACCTCGTGCAAGAGACCTTCATCGCGGTGTTCCGTGGCCTCGCGAAGTTTCGCGGTGAAGCGCGGCTCGCGACGTGGATCGACAGGATCGCGGTGCGGATCGCGTTCGATCACGTTCGCACCCGGGGTCGCACGCCGGTGCCACTCGGGGTCATCGGTGAGGACATCACGGACGCGACCACGCTCGATGCGCAGGCCCACGCGCGGGATGGCCTGCGCCGGCTGTACAGCGCGCTCGCGCAGCTCACCCCGGAGGCGCGCACCGCCTTCGCGCTCTATGCGATCGATGGTCGATCGATCGCGGATGTCTCCAAGCTGATCAACACGTCGATCGTCACGGCGAAGCTACGGATCTGGCGGGCTCGCCGCGAGCTGATGAAGCGCGCGGCCGAGGATCCCGTCCTGAAGGAGTTTGTGAAGTGAAGATCGAAGTCGACCCACCCACGAACGAAGTCCGTCGCGATCGGATCGAGCGCCAGGTCTTTGCTCAACTCGCCAACATGCGCGCGGTCGAACGCGCCGACGCCGCCGTGCCCGAAGCACCGGTTCGTCACAGCTATCGCCCGTGGGTGTTCGGTGTGGTCGGTGCGGGTCTCGCCGCCGCGATCGCGCTCGTGATCGTCGAGAACAAGCCCGAGCATCCCGCGCCCGCACCGATCGTCGAGGAGACCACGCCGTCGCGGATCGTCACGCCGGTCGGTGGCGAATCGCAGTTCACCGTCGGTGATGCGGTGATCGTCGCGACGAGCGACACCAGTGTCGACGTCAAGCGCGCTGAAGACGGCGGCATCACGCTCGTCGTGTCGCGCGGTGCTGTCGATTGCGATGTCGCGCCTCGCAAGAACCGTCCGCCATTCCACGTGATCGCGGGCGACGTGTTCGTCGAAGTCGTCGGCACGCGCTTCACGGTCGCGCGGACGCCGTCGCCCCGCGTCGACGTGGTGCGGGGCAAGGTGCGCGTGCGTGCGCCTGGCGGTACGTGGTTGATCTCGGCGGGCGAGTCGTGGACCCCGCCGGTCTCGGGTAGTGCGACGGAGCCCGTGGCCGACGTCCCGCAACTCGCGCCAATCGTCCCTCCGGTGCGGATCGCGGCCACGCCCACACCTCCGGCCGGCCCGGTCGCGCCGGTCGCTCCGGTCGCGCCGACCGTTGCCGCCCGACCCGATCCACACGCGCTCTATCAAACCGCGCAGCGGCTCGAGGCAACCGATCCTACGCACGCGGCGCGTGCTTACCGCGCCGTCGCGAACACCGACGATGCCTGGGCCGCGCCCGCACTCTACGGCCTCGCCGAGCTCGATGCGAAGACCGATTCGAGCAAAGCGCTCGCCGATTGCAACGAGTACCTCCGCCGGTTCGCCACGAGCGCGCAGCTCGAGGACATCGCCTGGCTCAAGATCGAAATCCTACGTTCTGCGGGCAAGCGTGACGAAGCTCGCGTCGCGGCGGCAGAATATCTGCGACAGTTCCCTCAGGGGAGCTACGCGGCCATCGCCGCACGCATCGCGCGCACCGCTCCGTTGCCGTCGCATGACTAACGCCTGCCAGGTCGCACTTCTCGTTCTGACCGCGAGCTGCAGTTCGCTCGTGCAGCTGGCTCCCGATCCGCTCGGAGATCTCACGCGCATCCAGCTCACGCCGAAGAGCGCCGAGCTGTTGATCAGTGACCTGTCGCAGCCGCCGCTCGAACAAGCATTTCACGCGATCGGCGTGTTCTCCGATGGCGCACGTCGCGACATCACGCAGCAGCTGCTGTGGAACGTCGACAACGGCGTGCCCGGCGGCTTCTTGACCCCGGGCGTGTTCACCACCACGAACGCCGCCTCCGGTCACATCCAGGTCATCGCCCAAGCAGATGCCGTGTGGGCGACCGCGGATGTCACGGTGCGGATCGACGCCACGATCGTCGATGGCGCGTTCCCGCCCTCGGACCCGAACCTGTTCGACAATACCAAGCCGGTGATGACTGGCGATCCGATCCGCGGCCCCGAGATCATCTATCCGAGTACCACCACGATCTTTCCGCAGACGCTGCCGAACACCGTGTTCCAGCTCGCGCGCGGCGCACTCAACGACGCCTTTCGGCTGACGTTCGATACCGATCTTCTGCATGTCGTCGTGCTGACCGGGACGGATCGCTGGGAGACCGGCTCGTTCCAGAACGTCCTCGCGCAATCGAACATGGGCCAGCAGGTGACCGTCTCGATCGACGCGGCGAGTAGTGCGGATCCGGGCACGATCTACGAGGGCTCCCCGATCACGTTCAGGTTCGCGAAGGACGCGCCGGATGGTCCGCTCTACTACTGGTCCGCGGCGACCTCCGGAATCATGCGCGCGGCGATCGGTGCGAGCTCGGCCGGCAAGCTCTATCCCGCTGATGGGACGTGTGTCGGTTGCCACACCGTGTCGCGCGATGGCACCGCGATGGCGATGGGCTACGGCAACGAAGGTGTGTCCGCGCTGCAGACGATCGATGTCCCGACGCTGTCGTCGACGATCTCGCAGTCCAAGCTCTACGAGATGGGCTGGGCGACGTATTCGCCCGACGGGACGGTGGTGGCGATCGCGAACAATGGCGTGCTCGTGCTGCGCGATGCGCTCAGCGGCGCACCGATCAACTCGCCGACCGGCAAGATCGTCCTGCCGCCAGGCAAGTTCGCGACTCATCCCGAGTGGTCGCCCGATGGCGCGTACGTCGCGGTCGCGTACACCTCGACGCAACCGACGAACCTCGACGTCAAGACCGCGAGCATCGCGCGGTTGCCGTTCGATGCCGCGACGCAGACGTTCGGCGCACCGCAGATCCTCGTGCCCGCGACAGGCAGCGACAACTTCTACTTTCCGAAGTACTCGCCCGATGGAACGATGCTCGCGTTCGTCCACGCGAACGGATCCTCCAAGGGCGCGGCCTCGGCCGAGCTCCTGCTGGTCGCCGCTGCCGGTGGCGTTGTCAGTCCGCTCGCGAATGCGAGCCATCTTGTCGCGAGCAGCACCGCCACGACGACCGCGACCCAGATGCCGAGCTGGGCACCCTTCTCCGGCGCCTACGCGTGGCTCTCGTTCGCGTCGACCCGGCCGTACGGCGTGGTGTTGCCGAGTGGAGGGCGCAGTCAGATCTGGGTCTCCGCGATCGATCTCGCGAACTATCAAGCAGGACTCGACCCGAGCTTTGCGGCGTTCTATCTGCCGGCGCAGGATCCCACGGTCGTGAACAACAACCCGATCTGGGCGCCCTCCACCGACGCTCCCGAGTGAGGCGGGAGCCCGACCGGAAATGAGCTTGGCGAGCGCCCGCGCACGGTGCGCGCACACGCTCGTGACAATCGGCTAAGCCTGTCAAGGTGGGGCCAGAACCCATGTATTTCTAGGCACATCGCGTGCAAACGCCGGTGCCGTGGGAAGTGATCTCGACGACGAAGCGGACGGACCAATGGGATGGACCGCCGCCGCTGAATACGGCCGAGACATCCTGGTCGTCGATGACAACGAGACCAACCTCGTCGCGATCGAAGCCGCGCTCGGCCCGCTGCAACGGACGTTGGTCCTCGCGCGCTCCGGCCACGAAGCGCTCAAGCACCTACTCGAGCAAGACTTCGCGCTGATCATCCTCGATGTCGCGATGCCCGGCATGGACGGGTTCGAGACCGCGCGCCTGGTTCGCTCGCGCGCCCGCAATCGCGCCACGCCGATCATCTTCGTCACCGGGCTCGCGTGGCAGGACGAAGAGGTCATGCACGCGTACACGCTCGGTGCGGTCGACTTTCTCGTCAAGCCGATCCGCTCCGAGGTCTTGCGCGCGAAGTCAGGCGTGTTCATCCAGCTCCAAGATCGGACGCGCGAGCTCCACGAAAAAGGTGAAGAGCTTCGCAAGGCGCAGATCCGCGCGCACGAGCGCGAGCTCGCGATGCAGCGGGAGCGCTTCGAATCGGAGGTCCGCGAGCATCGGATGATGCAGCTCGCCGAGACCGACAAGCGCAAGGACGAGTTCCTCGCGATCCTCGCGCACGAGCTGCGCAACCCGCTGCAGCCGCTGCTCACGGCGGTCGAGCTGCTCGCCGTCGACGAGAACAAGCCGGTACCACCCCGCGTGCGCGGGATCATCGAGCGCCAGGTCCAGAGCATCGGGCGGCTCGTCGATGATCTGCTCGACGTCGCGCGGTTCCAGACGGGGCGGCTCGAGCTCCGGCGCGAGACGATCGATCTCGGCAAGCTCGTCGAGGAAGCGGTTGGCGAATCGCGCCCTGCCGCCGCAGCCCGTAGACACGAGCTCACCGTCGTCGGGCGCGGACCCTCACCGATCGTCAACGGCGATCCGGTGCGCCTGGTCCAGGTGATCTCGAATCTGCTCTCGAATGCGATCAAGTACACCGAGCCGGGCGGCCGCATCGCGGTCGAGTGGGGCGCGGTCCCCGGTCAGGCGTTCATTCGCGTGACCGACAACGGGCGCGGCGTCTCCGAGGCGCTGCTGCCGAAGATCTTCGACATGTTCGTGCAGGAGCGCGTGCAAGGAAGTGGCGCGGGAGGATTGGGCCTCGGCCTGGGCCTCGCGAAGCGACTCGTCGAGCTGCATGGAGGACGTATGCAAGCCAGTAGCCCCGGCGCCAACCAAGGCGCCACGTTCGAGGTCCAGCTGCCGATGGCCGAGCAGGCCCGCGCGGCCGCCCACGAGGTCGCACGACCCGCGGCGCAAGGGCGTCACTTGCGCGCGGTCGTCGTCGACGATGCCGCGGATCTTCGCGAGCTCGTCGCGGATCTGCTGCGCATGAAGGGCCACGAAGTCACGGAGTGTGAGGACGGCGCGGCGGCGGTCAAGGCGATCCGCGAGCTCCGGCCCGACGTGGCGCTGATCGATATCGGCTTACCCGAGATGGATGGGTACGAGGTCGCGCGTACGCTCCGCAAGGACATGCCGATCGGGACGGTGCGGCTGATCGCCATGACCGGCTACGGGCAAGCCACCGACAAGGCCGCGGCGCTGGACGCTGGCTTCGACGCGCACATCGTCAAGCCTGCGAGCGCGGACAAGATCATGCGTGCGCTCTACGGAGAGACGGAGAATCCATGACAGAGCCGACCCGCCGTCGTGAACCCAAAAAAGTCGTCACCCCCCGCGCCGCAGTGATCGCAGAGCCGTTGAAGCCGGCCGAGATCCTCGCGGCGCTTCGTGCATTCAAGCGCGGTGACTTCAACGCGCGGATGCGCGACGACCTCTCGGGCGTCGAAGGCCAGATCGCCGAGACGTTCAACGAGCTCGTCGCGATGGTCACTTCGATCGAGACCGAAGCGAAGGACGTCTGCGTCTCCGTTGGCAAGCAGGGCCTGGCGAATCGCCGGATGCGCCGACTCGGCACGACCGGGCAATGGGGCGAGTACATCGGTGCGGTCAACGACGTGATCGACGACCTCTCCGGGCACACGAACGACATCGCGCGCGTGGTCAGCGCGGTCGCGAAGGGCGACCTCGATCAGACGATGGAAGAAGGTGGCGAGGGTCCGCGCCGCGGCGAGTATGCGCGGCACGCGAAGATCGTCAACGGCATGGTCGCGCGGCTCTCGCAGTTCGGCTCCGAGGTCACGCGTGTCGCGCTCGAGGTCGGTGCCGAGGGCAAGCTCGGCGCGCAGGCGCGCGTGCAAGGCGTCTCTGGCGTCTGGAAGGATCTCACCGATTCGGTGAACCTCATGGCGTCGAACCTCACGACGCAGGTCCGCGAGATCGCGCGCGTGACCACGGCGGTCGCGCAGGGCGACCTGACCAAGACCATCACGATCGACGTCAAGGGTGAGATCAACGAGCTCAAGAACACGATCAACACGATGGTCGAGCAGCTCCGCGCGTTCGCGAACGAGGTGACGCGCGTCGCTCGCGAGGTCGGCACCGAAGGCCGGCTCGGCGGTCAGGCGACCGTGCGTGGCGTCAGCGGTGTGTGGCGCGAGCTGACCGAATCGGTCAACTCGATGGCGAACAACCTGACGTTCCAGGTCCGCAACATCTCCGAGGTGACGAGTGCCGTCGCCGCTGGTGACCTCGGCAAGAAGATCACCGTCGAGGCCAAGGGCGAGATCCTCTCGCTCAAGAACACGATCAACGTCATGGTCGATCAACTCTCGGCGTTCGCCTCGGAGGTGACGCGCGTCTCGCGCGAGGTCGGCACCGAGGGTGTGCTCGGCGGTCAGGCCGAGGTCGCGGATGTCAGCGGCGTGTGGCGCGAGCTCACGCAGAACGTCAATGGCATGGCGTCGAACCTGACCTCCCAGGTCCGATCGATCGCCGATGTCATCACGGCGATCGCCGCCGGTGACCTCGGCAAGAAGATCACCGTCGAAGCCAAGGGCGAGATCCTCGCGCTCAAGAACACGATCAACTCGACGGTCGACAAGCTCAACCGGTTCTCCGCCGAGGTGACTCGTGTCGCCCGGCTCGTCGGCACGGAGGGCACGCTCGGCGTCACGGCGGATGTCAAGGACGTCTCCGGGATCTGGAAGGAGCTCACCGACAACGTCAACCAGATGGCGAGAAATCTCACCAACCAGGTCCGCGACATCGCCGAGGTCACGACCGCGGTCGCGAACGGCGAGCTCGGTCGCAAGATCACCGTCGAGGCGCGCGGCGAGCTCGTGACGCTGAAGAACACGATCAACACGATGGTCGATCAGCTCAATGCGTTCGCATCCGAAGTTACGCGCGTCGCGCGCGAGGTCGGCACGGAGGGCGTGCTCGGTGGCCAGGCGCAGGTCCGAGATGTCTCGGGGATCTGGAAGGACCTCACCGACAACGTCAACTCCATGGCTTCGAACCTGACCGACCAGGTCCGCAACATCGCGAAGGTCGCGACCGCGATCGCGAACGGTGACCTGCAGCAGAAGATCGTGGTGGAAGCGCGCGGCGAGATCCTCGAGCTCAAGGACACCATCAACACGATGGTCGATCAGCTGCGCGGGTTCTCCGATCAGGTGACCCGCGTCGCGCGCGAGGTCGGTACCGAGGGCAAGCTCGGTGGCCAGGCCTCGGTGGTCGGCGTGCGCGGCACGTGGAAAGAGCTCACCGATAACGTCAACCAGATGGCCTCGAACCTGACGAATCAGGTCCGCGACATCTCGGCCGTCGCGACCGCGATCGCGCGCGGCGACATGACGCGCAAGATCTCGGTCGAGGTGCGTGGCGAGCTGCTCGATCTCAAGAACGTCATCAACACGATGGTCGATACGCTGAGCAGCTTCGCCGATGAAGTGACGCGCGTCGCGCGCGATGTCGGCGTCGAGGGCAAGCTCGGTGGCCAGGCGGCCGTGCGCGGCGTCGCCGGCACCTGGAAAGAGCTGACCGACAACGTCAACCAGATGGCCTCGAACCTGACCAACCAGGTCCGCGATATCGCCGACGTGACGACCGCCGACGCGAACGGCGATCTCACGCGCAAGATCACGGTCGAGGTCCGCGGCGAGCTGTTGCAGCTCAAGAACACCGTCAACACGATGGTCGATCAGCTCAACAGCTTCGCCTCGGAGGTGACCCGCGTCGCGCGCGAGGTCGGCCTCGAGGGTGTGCTCGGCGGCCAGGCCGAGGTGCGCGGCGTGGCCGGCACGTGGAAGGAGCTGACGGACAACGTCAACCAGATGGCCTCG
>JANXOP010000041.1 GCA_025357755.1 Kofleriaceae bacterium
GCGTGCCCGTCGCGCCCTGGACCGTCGCGCAGATCAGGTACAGCCCGACCGAGAGCCGCAGGCTGCGCCCCAAGCCGGTGAAGTAGATCCCGAGCACGAGCACGATCGAGACCGGCGAGTACGCGCCGAAAAAGGGGACCGCCGAGGTCGCGCATGCGCCGGGCACGACCCACCAGATATTCGTGCTCGGGCGACGAAACTGCTCGAGGCTGCGGGTCCGCGCGAACAGAAACCCGAGCCCGGCGATCGCGACGAGCGCGGACGCGACGAACAGCTTGAACACCAGCGGATCACCGGGAAGGAGCGAGGCGCCGAGCGAGCCGACGACACCGATGATCGAACCGATCGCGCAGAACCGGCGCGTGCGGAGGATCTCGTCGCGCTCGAGCGCATCGAGAGGCGAGGTCATGGTCGTGGGCGTGTGCGTCCGGCTGACCGCCGCCATCACACCGCTCGCGAGGGTCGGTCGCGCGGCGCCGGTCGGCGGCTCGGCGACGGTCGGATCCTCGCTCACGGAATAAGGATAACCCTAACGACTGCGAACGAGTTGGCCGACCTGGACCCTGCGCAGCTGCGCCGGCCAGTGCTGGAGCGTTGCGAGGTGCCCCGAAAAGGTTACACGGCTCGCGAAGCACGAAACGTCAATGGTCTCGTTGTCGTGGTTGCGCAGCCGCATACAACCCTAACGACTGCGAGCGAGTTGGCCGACCTGAACCTTGCGCAGCTGTGCCGGCCACTCTCTCGCGTCGGCCATGAACGTTTCGAGCGGTTTCGTCAGAGCCGCTGGCTGGACGACGACGGTCTCGATCGTGCGATGACGTGTAATCCAGGTCACCAGCGGATCGACGTCGATGATGTCCCGGGCGGCGTAGAGGCCGCGCAGCTTCAAGCCTTGCAGCGCTGGCAATCTCGAGAGTCCGGTCACGCGGTTCGCTCCGACCTCGAGCTGGGTGAGTCGCGGCAACCCGTCGAGCGCTGCGAGGTCGAGTGGCGTGGAGCCTGGCTCGCTCGCGAACAGCTCGAGTCGACGCAGCGCCGAGTGCGATCGGCCGATCGCGAGCAGGACGTCTGGCTCGCAATCTCGGATCGAGAGCTCGCGCACGAAGCGTGCGAAGGGATTCGCGAGGAGCTCGGTCACGAGCTGCGCCGTCGTCCGGCCCGGCGCTCCGGTCTCCAGATGGAGCTCGAGCCCGAACACGAGGCCGCGCTGGAGCTTGACCTGGACGCGATAGGCATCTGCGCCGAGACTTCCGAGCACGTGCGCGTCGCACACCCCGCGGCTCACCGCGAGCGATTTTTTTCTGCGCATGAACTCGGCTGGGTCCGTGACCGTGCCGCTCAGGATCCGCTCGCCGAGCAGCGCCTCGCCACGCGGATCCCCGGCCGTTGCCCACGCATCGCCGAGGACGAGCAGTGCATCTTCATCGACTGGTCTCGCCAGATCGATCTCGATGTCCACCGCTGCTTCGAGCTCGGGGAACGAGCCGAAGGTCGTCTCCCCCGGAGGCGAGAGTGGAACGCCTTCGTGCTCGAGCACGAAGCCCTCGTCGTGTGCCTCGTGCATCGCCTCGTGAAACGCAGCGAGTGCCTTGGACCTGCTCGCGAATCGCCTCGGTCTCCCGGCGAGCGCGTCGACGACCCAGCTCCCGGAGTCGCGCTCGCGGTCGTCGTGATACGCGACGGTCACGTCGACGGTCTCGCCGTGGCGGTTGCGGAGCCGCATCTACTTGCGACCGCGGCCGCGACCGAGCTCCTGGTCGACGAGCGGCCGCAGATCGTCGACCAGCTCCGGTGCGCACACCAGGCGGATCGTCGCGGTCGGCTGCCCGAGCGGCATGTCCTCGAGGAGGCGCGACAGCGTGACCGCGCCGTACTTGGGATGATCGATGACGTGGAGCTCTTCGTCGTCGGATGCGAGGTAGGCGGCGTGGCGTGCGGTATCGAGGTGGAGGTAGCTCGCGGCGGCCGCCCCGAACCGGCGCTGCGCGACCTCGAGGGCCTGCGGCCACAACCGTTCGGCCATCGGCCGGTCATCGCCGAGATCGAACGTCTTGAACAATTTTCGGCGCACCAGGCGGTTCGCGAGATCGTGGAGCACGGGATCGATCGGAGTCCTCGGTCCCTCGATGCCGGCCCAGCGATCGAGCGCGACCGTGAGCGTCACGTCGTGGAGCCGGAGGTAGTCGCTCACCGGGACGGTCGTGCCCCGCGCCATCGCAGCACCGATCTCGAGCCCCGGTGGCTCGTTGCCCTGGCGGGCGAGCTCGGCGAAGCGCTCGAGCGTCTTGATGAACAGCCACTCTGCCGCGCGCACGGTCTTGTGGTGATAGACCTGCGCGTACATGTACGAACGCGCGAACAGGTACTGCTCGACCGCGTACATGCCGCGGCGATAATCGACGACGAGATCGAGCGGATCGTCGCCACCGCGATCGTGGATCGGCGCGACCTGGATCGCGTGGATGATCCAGTCGAGGTCGTAGGTCGCGTAGCCGGCGCCGGAGTAGTGACCATCGCGGAGCAAGTAGTCGAGCCGATCGACATCGAGCTGCGACGAGACCAGCTTGCGGGCGAAGTGCGGCTTGTAGTCCTTGCCCCAGAACGACTTCAAGGTCGCCGGCAGGCCGGGCTCGAGGGTCTCGAGCGCCTCGACGAGCTCGGGATCCTCGGTCGCGATCCGCGCGCCCCAGCCTTCGTGGTTCTGACCCGAGAACACGTGCTCGAACGCGTGCGAAAAGGGGCCGTGGCCGATGTCGTGGAGGAGGGCGGCGACCTTCACGTGCTGCGCGATCTTCGGGTCGAGCTCGAGCCGACGCGTCACGCGCTGCGCGATGTGAAAGGCGCCGAGGGCGTGACCGAAGCGCGAATGCTCGGCGCCGGGATACACGAGCCACGCGAAGCCCATCTGCTTGATCCGACGCAGTCGCTGCATCGCGAGCGTATCGATCAACTCGGCGATCGGTCGATCCTCACCCTTGAGCTCGACGAGCCCGTGCACGGGGTCGCGGAAGACGCGGTCCTTCATTTCCCCATTAATTTTAGCGCCGGTTAGTGGTCGCCGTCCCGGGCCGGCCTTCACAGATCTGAGATACTGGCGACGTGCGAGCGCTCTCGGTGGTGGTCTGCGTCCTCACGGTCGCATCTTCGGCGCGTGCCCAACCCAGCGAGGGTGCTGGCGCGGAGCCGGCGGCGCCGGTCGAACCGGAGCCCGCGAAGCCCGCGCCCACGCAGGCGCCGGTCACGACCGGAACGATCGACGGCACCGTCGAATCGCCGGATCTCGATGCGCCGCTCGCCGGTGCCACGGTCACGATCGTCGGCACCGCGATCTCGGCGAAGACCGACGACGATGGCCACTTTTCGCTCCAGACCGCGCCGGGCGTGGTCCACGTGCGTGCCGATTTTGCCGGCTTCCACAGCGAAGATCGCGTGGTCAACGTGCCGCTCGGCGCGACCGCGAAGCTCGACTTCGCGCTGACGACCGCACAGCTCCTCAACGAGACCGTGGTGGTCGTGGGTTCGCGCACGCCGCGCACGAACGTCGAGACCACGGTGCCCGTCGACGTCATCACCGCCGAGGAGATCGCGCGCAGCGGGCGCACCGAGACCGGCCGCATCCTCAACAATTTGTCGGCCTCGTTCCTGTCGGTGCCGCAGACGATCGCCGACGGCTCCGACCATGTCGATCCGGCGAGCCTTCGCGGCCTCGGCCCCGATCAGGTGCTCGTACTCGTGAACGGCAAGCGCCGTCACAAGAGCGCGCTCCTCCATGTCAACGGCACCTTCGGCCGGGGCACCGTCGGGACCGATCTGAACGCGATCGCCTCGGGCTCGATCAAGCGGATCGAGATCCTGCGCGACGGTGCAGCGTCGCAGTACGGCTCGGATGCGATCGCCGGCGTCATCAACATCGTGACCAAGGATGCGACCGACGTCGTCGACATCTCGAGCGAAGCCGGGGTCACCGCGAGCCGCGATGGGGCGCAGCTCAAAGGCTCCGCGAACTACGGGTTCAAGATCGGCCAGAAGGGCTTCCTCAACATGACTGGAGAGTTCCTCCAGCGTGGAGCGACGAACCGCACGGGCACGTACAGCGGTCCGATCTATTCGGCGAACGGCAGCGCCGATGCGATGACACTGCAGCAGAATCGGCTGACCCGCAGCGACTTCGCCATGCGGATCGGCGAGGCCTCGGTCGCCTCGGCGATCGGCGAGTACAACCTCGAGATTCCGCTGTCCGACGCGGCGACATTTTACAGCTTCGGCGACCTCGGTCACCGGCGCGGCTCGGCGGGCGGGTTCTATCGCTTCCCGTACCAGAGCACGCAGACGGTCTCGTCGTTCTATCCGAACGGGTTCTTGCCGCTGATCCTGCCGACGATGGATGACCAGGCGATCACCGTCGGCTTCCGGCGCAAGGGCACGTGGGATGTCGATGCGAGCCTCACGCGTGGCACCAGCCAGTTCAAGTTCGATATCGACAACTCCGTCAACGCCTCACTCGGCACCGCGAGCCCGACCACGTTCGATGCCGGCACCCTCGAATCGACCGAGACGGTCGCGAACCTCGATCTCTTGCGCAAGCTCGATGTTCCACAGGTCAAGTCGCTCGCGCTCGTGCTCGGCTCGGAGCTCCGGGTCGAGAACTATCAGATCCACGCGGGCGACGAGTCGTCCTACGCGAGCGGCGGCGTGCTCACCAACGATACGCCCCCACAACCGGCACTCCCCGGCGCCCAGGTGTTCCCGGGCTTCCAGCCGAGCAACCAGGTCGATCGCACGCGCGACGCGGTCGGCGTGTACGGCGGTATCGAGAGCGAGCTGAACAAGAACATCGCGATCGATGCGGGTGGGCGCTACGAGCACTACAGCGATTTCGGCGATTCGTTGATCGGCAAGGTCGCGACGCGCGTCACGGTCGTCAATGGGCTCGCGCTGCGCGCGGCCGCGAGCACCGGCTTCCGCGCGCCCTCGCTCCAGCAGCTGTGGTTCTCGAACGTGTCGACGCAATTCGTCCCCGATGCGACGGGCACGCTCGCCCCGACGCAGGTGTTGACCTCGAACAACGAATCACCCGTGACCAAGGCGTTCGGAATTCCGAAGCTGCGCGAAGAGCGCTCCGACAACCTCTCGGGCGGCATCGCGTGGCGGCCGGTCGATAACTTCTCGCTCACCGCGGACGGCTACTTCATCCGGATCCACGATCGCATCGCGCTCACGAGCTTGTTCGCGAGCACGAACGCGACGGTCGCTTCGATCCTCACTCCGTTCCCTGGGGTCTCGCAGGCGCAGTTCTTCGCGAACGCGGTCGACACCGACACCAAGGGCGTCGATATCGTCGGCGACTGGGCGACGCTCGCGGGCGACGGCACGTTGACCCTCACCGGTGCCGCGAACTTCTCGAAGACCCAGGTCACGAACGTGCGGGTACCGAGCTCGCTCGTGAGCAAGTTCGGTTCGGATTCGGCAGAGCTGCGGACCTTCTTCTTCGGCCGCGCGGCGACCAACCGGCTCGAAGATTCGGTACCCCATCAAAAGGGCTACGCGGCCCTGCGCTACGCGATCTCGGGAGTCTCGGCGCTCGTCCGCGCCGATTATTACGGCTCGGTGGCCTACAAACCGGACAACCCCGCCAACGACGAAACCTTGGGTGCCAAGGTCCTGTTCGACGTCGATCTGGGCTACCAGTTCACCAAAAACGCCTACTTCGCGGTCGGCGCCGACAACCTTTTCAATACGTTCCCCGATCGTCAGACCAAGGAGGCCAACATCAGCTTCGGGCGCTTCCTCTACAGCCGTAACGTCAGCCAGTTCGGTCTGAACGGGGGTTTCTATTACGGAAAGCTCCAGCTGAACTTCTGATCACGTCGTATCCTCAGGCGTCGTTTGCAGCCATCACCGGAACCCATAGCGCCCGACCAGTTCGGCCCGTACGAAGTGTACGAGCGGCTGGGTCTCGGCGGCATGGCCACGGTCTGCCGCGCGAAGAAGCGCGGTGAGGCCGGCTTCGAGCGTTCGGTCGCGCTCAAGCGGATGCTCTCGCATCTCTCCGAAGATCAGTCGTTCGTCGAATCGTTCATTCGCGAAGCGAAGGTCTCCTCGATCTTGGTCCATCCCAACATCGCGCAGGTCTACGACTTCGGTCGGATCAACGGCGTCTACTACATCGCGATGGAGCTCGTGCCGGGCTTCGATCTGCGCAAGCTCCTTCGCTACGCGAACCGCGCGAACGAATCGATCCCACTCGCCGTGGTCCTCTCGATCCTCGGCGAGATGTGCGACGCGCTCGAGTACGCGCACACGTGTCTCGACGAGCAGGGCATACCGCTGCGGATCATCCACCGCGATATCTCGCCGTCGAACATCATCGTGGCGAACACCGGACACGTGAAGGTGATCGATTTCGGGATCGCGAAAGCGAACAGCCGCCAGCTCCACACCGAGAGCGGTCAGGTCAAAGGCAAGCTCGGATACATGTCGCCCGAGGCGGCGCTCGGCATGCAGCTCGGGCCGGTCTCCGACGTGTTCTCGATGGGCGTCGTCGCGTGGGAGCTGATGACCGCGTCGCCGCTGTTCTCGGCACGCAGTGACTTCGAGACGATGCGCAAGATCCGCGAGGCCGAGGTCGCGGCGCCGTCCGCCCACAACCCGGCGTGTCCGCCGGATCTCGATCGCCTCATCTTGTCGGCGCTCGAGCGCAACAGCGAGCGCCGCCTCGCGAGTGCGGCGCAGTTCCGCCGTGGTCTCGATGCTGTCGCCGCGCGCGTCGGGATCCAGATGGGCTCGCGCGCGGTCGCCGAGTGGATCCGCCAGTTCATCCAGCCCGAGGACTACTCGCGGTACTCGGGGCGCAGCGTGCCGCAAGAAGCGCCGACCTCGGTGCTGCGACCTTCCCAGAAGGCGGCGCTCCAGCGCTCGCAGGACGAGATCCAGCTCGCCGCCGAGATCTGGGGCGAGGATGCGGGACCTCAGTCGCTCGCGAGCCAACCCGACTTCGTCGTCGTGAATCCGAACGCGCGCAACCTGCCGAGCCTGGCGATGCCGACGGCGCAGTACACGCCGTCGCACGCCCGCGGCCCGTTGCCGCTGCAAGCGAACCCTTCGTACCCGAATCTTCCGCAGCCACCGCAGAGCGCACCGCCGGGCTACATGCCGGCATCGATGCAGCAGATCATGCCGTACGCCGTGCCGCAGCAGCGCGCCACCGGCAAGAGCGGACGCGGTGGGCTCTATCTGTTGCTCGGGCTCGCCGTGGTCGCGTCGGGTCTCGGGGTCGCACTCGGACTCAAGCACAACAAGTCTCCCGATGCTCCGAGCGCGGGCCTGGCCACGATCAAGTCGACGATCGCGTTCAAGGTCGAGCCTGCCTCCGCGATCGTCGAGGTCGATGGCACGCCGGTCACCGGCGAAGTCGAGATGACGGCGGGCGAGCACGCGGTGACCGCCCACGATCCGACGGCGAAGCCGCTGACCCGATCGATCACGGTCAAGGCCGGGGAAGCGCACCAGCTCTTCGAGCTCGCGCTCGCTCCGGCGGTCGCGCACGTCTCGATCGATTCGAATCCGCGCGGCCTGGCGATCGAGCTCGATGGCAAGCCCGCGGGCACCACGCCCGCAAAGATCGAAGCGCTCGCGGGTTCTCACCACGTGGTGGTCCAGGGCGCGACGGAGGTCTGGACGAACGACTTCGTCGCCGTCGCCGATGCAAAGCTCGAGCTGATGGCGCCGCTCGCAACGACGGCCACGTCAAGCACGACGCCGACGCCGACGACAACGCCGACGAGGCCGACGCACCACGACACCGTGAAGCACGGCGCTCATCACGTCGCCGAGGTGGAGCCGGACAAGCCGGATCACACCGCAACTCCGGTGCCCGAGCCGATCAATGAAGTGCCGGTGCCACCGCCGCACGTCGATCCCAAGCCGCCGATCGTCGTGACACCCACTGGGCCGCCGATCGAGCCCGCGAAGCCGACGCGCATGCCGGTCGTCGCCTCCACCGCGGTCTCGAAGCTCGCCGGTGACCTGCCGATGATGCGCGGCGATCACGACGGCGACGTGCTCGCGAAGATGTGCATCGACGAATCAGGCAGCGTCACCTCGGTGAAGCTCGTGAAGACCGCGCCGGACATGCCGCCCGATCTTGCCGGCGCGCTGCAGAAGTGGCGGTACCGGCCGTACATCGGCAAGGACACCAAACCGCAAGCCGTGTGCTTCGCGCTCTCGCTCCACATCGTGAGCAAGAGCGACAATTAAGTCGATGCGCGCACGCTGGTTGCTCCTACTCCTCGTTGCAGGCGATGCCTGCGATGCCCCGGTGCTCCCGTGCAGCGCGGTGATCGACCGCGTGGCCTACATTCGCAAGATGTCCGACGCCTCGATGGCGGCGGCGGTCGGCACCTGCGAGCGCGATGCGTGGCCGGCCGATGCGAAGAAGTGTCTCGTCGAGGCCTCGAGTGCCGAGGCGCTCCGCACTTGCTCGATCAAGTTTCAGATTCCTACGAGCCTCGGCGGCGGCACCTAGTAGCGCCCGAACGGGCGGCCGCAAATTTCGCGGGCCAGCGAGGACCCTGTTAGGGTCGCGCGATGAAGCTCTTGGCGGTCGCTCTTGTCGTCAGCGCCTGTGGTTCGGCTCGACCCGCAGCACCAATCAGCGCCTCGGCCGAGCCGAGCTGCAAGACCGCGGTCGAGAAGGCGAACACGGTCGCCAAGCTACGCGATCGCGATGTCACGCTCGCGATCGGCCAGTGCGATCAGCAAACCTGGTCGCAACAGGCCCGGCAGTGCATCGCCGAGGCCCACGCCACGACGGACCTCACCGCGTGCGGCACGAAGTTCAGCCTCGGTAAGAAGGGCATCTTCGCGGACATGGCGACACTCGAGGGCATGTTCACGGCGATGACCGACTACAAGGTTCAGATGTGCGCGTGCAAGGACACCGCCTGCGTGACCAAGGTCTCCGATGCGATGACGAAGTGGGGTGCCGAGCAAGAGAAGATGGATCGCGATCCACCGCAGATGTCCGAGGAGGATACGAAGCGGTTCGGCGCGCTCGGCGAAGCGCTCGGCACGTGCGCACAGCAGGCCGCGGCCAAACACTGACGTTAGCGCACGTCGAACTTCTGCTCGCCGGCTGCGTCCTTGACCACGACGTACATGATCTTCGTGCCATCCGCGGTTCCGACCCGCAGCTCGCCGCCATCGGCGAGCGGGTAGACATAGATGTGGATGCCGCTCCCGATGTCGGTGGTCGGCGGGCCCCAGTCGCGATCGAGGTCAGCGACGAGCGTCGTCGCGCTGATCTCGTGAATCCGAGCGAGGGCTTGGTCGTGGGTAGGGCGAGCCATGGTGGTGGAACAGGCAACGAGTACGAGGAGCAGCGAGCGCATGATCGAGCATGCATCAGGCCTCGTTCGCGCGTTGTAAGAGTTGCGTAAGGCCCGCTCAGTAGCCAGGCAAGAAGAACAGCGCGACCCCGACGAACAGCGTGGTGTACGCGACGTTGTCCAGGTCTTCACGAATGCCGACGACGATACCGGCCTCGCTGCTACCGCGCTCTGGATGTTTCGGATCGGTCGGGTGCTCGTTCGTGGGCAGAAACCCGGCGAGCTCGAACGAAGGCACGACCGAGCGATCGGTGGTCGACGTGAACGCCGAGTGCCAGATGCCTGCACGCGCGAGCACGCGATAGCGATCGATGATCGGTAGCCCACCCAGCACGCTCGCGCCGTAGGCGAACCGGTTGCCGCTCTCGGCGACATCGCCGCGTACATCGAGTTGCACGGCGAGCAGCTTGTCGGTGCCGCCGCCGAGCCCCATATGACCCGTCATCGAGGCGCCGGTCCCGTCACCCGGTGCGTGCTGGAGCAATCCGATTTCAGTCGAGGTCGCACAGCTCGCGCCACTCGCCCCACTCGCGACGACGATCAGCAGCAAGGTCCGCACCGCGAGTAACGCGCGGGCGCAGCCGTGCTTACACCCTAGAAGCTCGTGCAACCGAAGCCATCGTAGGCACGCACGCCATCACCGCCGTTGACGAAGATCGTCGTGCCGTCACCGAACACGCCGAGTGTCTCACCGGCGAGCGCCACGTGATCGACGAGCGCGAAGTGGCTGCCGTCGAACGCGAGCGCGTAGACGCCATCCTGTTGCGCGGCCAGGAAGACGTGCGCGCCATCGCTCCAGACATCGCGCACCTTCTCGCCAGCGAGGATCGCGAAGGTATCGAGGTCGGTGAGCGTGGTGCCGTCGAAGTGGTAGGCGGTGACGCCTTCGGCCTCGGCGACGAAGACGGTTGCTCCGGCGACCCACACGCGCGTCGAACCGGTGTGGGCGGTGACGCCAGGGACGGTGTCGCTGAACATCGAGCCGTCGAACGCTAGGATACGGAACGCGGCCTCGTCGGCAATGAAGATGTGATCGCGCTGGACGAAGACACCCTCGGACCACCCGCTCGTCGGTGTCGGGGTGCCCACGTGCTGGATCGTGAGGCCATCGAACTGGACCGCGTAGAGCCCGCTGCCGCCCGCGGGCACGTAGACCAGACCGTTGCCGAACCAGGCGTGGCGCGCTTCGCTGATCGTGGTGTCTTGCGCGCGCTGGAGCAGCGTGCCGTCGGCCCCGATCTCGAACACCGTGAGTCCGAAGCCGGGCGAGCCGACATAGAAGTACGTCCCGTCACTGACCACGGCTTCGACCCAGCCGAGGTCGGTGCGGTGATCGAGCTCGGTAAATGTCGCGCCGTCGAACCGCAGCTGGTGCAGGCCACCGGTGGTATCGGCTTCGAGGACGTACGGCGGTTTCGACCACAGCCCGTATCCGCCGCCCGAGGTCGGGAAGCGCGCGACCTCGGTGAACGGGCCAACGTGCGCGGAGAGGCACGCGTTACTCGTGGGATCGAAGACGGGGGCCGTCGCATCCGGCTGCGGCACGTGATCGCCAAAGCCAAGCCGTCCACACGCGGAGAGTGCGATGACGAGGCCTACGTGACGCACGCTTCCCAGGATAACACGCTACAAACGGGTCATGGCTCGCATCCTCGAGGTCGCGATCGAGCGCAGCCGCGACGGTGTGCGCGGCGACGCGATGGACAGGGTCGTCGTCGAGGCGCCCTTGCAGTTGCGCGCGCGCGGTGTGCCGGTCGCCACGATCATGCGGACGCCGGGCCATGATCTCGAGCTCGTGCGAGGCCTGCTTCACGCCGAGTCCGTCACGGCCGGCGAGATCACGCAAGTCGAAGAAGATGCGGTCGAAATCGCGTGCGAGCCCGCGGCCTTCGCCGGCCGGGGCCTGCTCGCCAGTGCCGCGTGTGGGGTGTGTGGGCGGGTCGCGATCGCCGACCTCGAGCTCCGCGCGACCTCCGTCGAGAGCGACGCGTCGACGTCGCTCCAGACCCTCGCGGGGCTGCCCGAAAAACTTCGCGCGGGGCAGGCGGTGTTCGACGACACGGGCGGCCTCCACGCCGCGGCCCTGTTCACGCTCGCGGGCGAGCGCGTCGCCTTGCGCGAGGACGTCGGCCGGCACAACGCGGTCGACAAGCTCGTCGGCTGGGCACTCTCGGAACGCGTGAACCCGGCGCACCACCTGTTGTTCCTCAGCGGGCGTGCGGGCTACGAGCTGGTCCAGAAGGCGATCATGTTCGGGATCCCGATCGTCGCCTCGGTCTCGGCACCCTCGTCGCTGGCGATCGAATTGGCGGAGCGCTTCAACGTCGCACTGGCGGGGTTTGTTCGAGGGAATCGGGCGAATGTCTACGCCCACGGTTGGCGCCTATTGGGTTCTTGACCGAGGCGGGCGTTCCACCTAGGTTCCCGTCGATGATCCGCCTGAGTGCCCTGCTTGCTGTCGCCGCCTTGTGCGGTTGCGGCAAGAGCCCGAAGCAGAACCCCACGTCTGATCCGAAGCCGACCGAAGGCACGGTCTCCGCGAAGCCCGCGCCGCCTCCGGCGGTCGCACCGACCAAGGCCGCGGCGCGCGGTGCCGAGCACCCGGTGTACTCGCTCGTCGATAACCGGTTGAGTGCGCACCTCACGCGGCTCGGTGGCCTCACGGTTTCGGGGGGCTCCGCGGGCTTCGCGAAGTACACGCGGATCGCGAACCAGCTGAGCAGCTCCAAGCATGCGTGGGACCTGCGCCAGACCATCGGCGACCAGAAGGCCGCGAAGATGACCGGCAAGAGCGCGAGCGTGTTCGTGCCGCTCACCGCCGCACAGGTCGCGCACCCGATCGTGCGGATCCATGCCTACGTCGAGGATGATTCGAACATCTCGATCAAGGTCAACGACAACAAGGACATCAACGGCAAGCTGACCAAGGGCTGGACCACGGTCGAGCTCACCGTGCCGAGCGATCAACTGCGCGTGGGCGAGAACGCGATCACGCTGTTCACGAAGAAGTCGGGCCTCGGCCTCGGCTGGCTCCAGGTTGGTGGCACCGCCGCCCCCGACGACGCGAGCGCGACGAAGCTGTTCGATGCGGCCTCGAAGAGCCTGGTGCTCCCGAAGGACCAGAGCCTGTCGTGGTTCGTCTCGATCCCCGAGAAGACCAAGCTCGCGGGCGATCTCTCGGATGGCGCGTGCACGGTCAACGTCACCGCGACCGCCGATGACGGTCAGGTCGTCGAAGGCAAGCTCTCCGGTACGGGCTCGGCGCTCGATCTCGACAAGCTCGGCGGTAAGGCCGCTCGCCTCGATCTCACCGGTGCGGGCTGCCCCGAGACTCACCTCGCGAACGCGGCGCTCGTCGCGGCGGGTGAGGTCGCGAAGCCCAAGCGTGGCGATGCGCCGAAGTACGTCGTGTTCATCATCATGGATTCGCTGCGCGCGGATCGGATCAAGGCGTTCAACCCCAAGGCGCGCCCCGAGACGCCGAACTGGGACAAGCTCGCCGAGAGCTCGTCGCTGTTCCTCAACACCTACGTGCAGGGTAACGAGTCGCAGGTCTCGCACGCGTCGATCTGGTCGTCGAACTACCTCGCGAAGCACAAGGCGATCGAGATGAAGGATCATCTCGCCGAGAAGTGGATGACGATCGACGAGGTCGCGAAGGCCGCGGGCAAGTACGTCGCTGGCGCCTCGGGCAACGGCTACATCCGGCCGGCGCGTGGCTTCGGCACCTCGTGGAACCAGTTCGTCAACCACATCGAGAAGGGCCTCGGCCTGCGCGGCGCCGACATCATGGAGAAGGGGCTCTCGTTCGTGCAGCCGAAGAAGGACCAACCGTGGTTCCTCTATCTCGGCTTCATCGACACCCATGTCACGTGGCGCGCGAAGCAGCCGTGGATGGACAAGTATGACGGCGGCTACAAGGGCCGGTTCGAGAGGGAGTACGGCGATGACGGCCCGCACGGCTCGAACGGCAAGGACCTGACGGAGAAGGAGCAAGCGCACGTCCGCGCGCTCTACGATTCGAACGTCTCGTATCAGGACGACCTCCTCGGCCAGCTCCAGAAGAAGCTCACCGAGTGGGGCATCTGGGATCAGACGATGCTCGTGATCACCGCCGATCACGGCGACGAGCAGTGGGAAGACGGTCGGGTCGGTCACGGCGGCAGCGAGCGCGAGACGCTGCTCCACGTGCCGCTCCTCATCCACTATCCGGCGATGTTCCCGACCGCGAAGGTCACCGAAGGCGCCGAAGCGATCGACATCCTCCCGACGATCGCCGATGCCCTCGGCGTCGCGACGGATCCGGAGTGGCAGGGCATGTCGCTGCTGCCGCTCGCGAACGGTGCAGGTGGCTACCCGCTGATGTCGTTCTCGTCGCAGTACGAGAATTCGCACGCGGGGCGCATCGGACGTTGGAAGGTCAAGCTGATGGGGACCGGCCAGCCGCACGTCTACGATCTCGCGAAGGACGCGGACGAGAAGTCCGACATCTACGGCAAGCCGTCCTCGGAGATCGGCACGCGCACGCTGCTCGATCCGATGTGGATCCTGCGCCAGTGGAATGTCGAGTGGAAGAAGGCGCAGTGGGGCAACGCCTCGGATGTGTCTAGCCGCTTCGCGTCTGACCTCGGTGAGTGATCTAACTCCAACCGAAGGCGCGCGGTTCTTGCTCGAACGCCTGAGCGAGGATGCGGTCGGCGCCACGTACCGCGCGACGATTTACACTCCGGCTGCAACACATACAGGCCGAGCGGTACTCGGGGAGAACGGGACCGTCGAAGTGGCCCTCGATGGACCGGAGGAGCTCGTCTCGATGCTCGGGATGTTCGGCAAGCTGATCGCGCGCGCGGCCGCCGGGCAACGCGCCAAGGGCATCGCGCCGTGGCCCGCGCGCGTGCTGCGCTGGCGCGGCCCCGGTCGCGGCGCGTAACATAGTCAGCCATGTCGACCCAAACCGCGCATGTCCTGGCTGCGCGGCTCGCCTTGATCGATCAGCTCCGCGCGGTCGAATATCGGCTCGCGCGCAGCGCGCAAGCAACGTCGGCGCTCGACCTCTTGCGCGATCAGCTGCACACGCTCGGCAATTCGATCCAGATCATCGATCTGACCTCGGCCGAGCTCCAGCGTCGGAGCAAAGAGGATCCCGATGGCATGCTCGAGGACATCCGCGGTGCCGCGCTCGCCGCGCGCGGTGTGCTCGCCGAGATGATCGCGGTCGCGCAGCCTGCGAGGCGCCGCACCCTTGACGCCGAGTTCGCAGCGACGATCCGCAACGCGGTCGAGCTCGTGCGCCCCGCGCTCGGAATCACGATCGACGTGCGTGACGAGATGCTCGCCTCGACCGCGACCTCGCGGCTCGACGCTCTCGAGCTCGAGACCATCGTGATCTCGGTGCTGCTCGATGCGCACGCGGCGACGCGCCTCGAGCTCGTGCTGCGCGAGCGCGTGATCGACGAGATGCCCTGGCTGGAGCTGATCCGGTGCGACGATCGCGCGACCGAGCTCGTGCTCGAGCCGCCGTCGTTGCTCGGCATCGCGGATCAACTGGCGCGGATCGGAGGTGGCGAGCTGTCCCTCACGCCTGGCCGCCACGGCCACGAGCTCGTGATCGCGCTGCCTCGGTCGGCTCCGTCGGCTCAGTCGTCATCGTCTTCGTAGTACTCGACCGGTTCGTAGCGATGCTCGCGGCTCGCGGGGCACAGCTCGCGATAACTGCAGCGATCGCAATAGGTGCCGGGGTTCGGTCGCGGTCCATCATCGACGGCGAGCGCCGCGGCCTCGATGTTATCGAGCAGGTCGGGCACGAGCTCGTCGACGACCATCTCGGGCTTGACCGGCGCGCTCCACTCGACCGCGCGCTCGGCGACCCAGTGAATACCGAGCCAGAACTGGCGGACATGACGGAACGCGGCCGCGGCGAGCACCGCGTAGCCCTCGAGCTGATCGGTGATCGACGTGCCCGGGATGCGGGCACCGGTCTTGTGATCGACGAGCGCGATCGAGTCGTCCGAGAAGATGTAGCCGAGGTCGATCACGCCACGGAAGTACGCATCGCCCGAGTAGAACTGGGTGACCGAAAGATCCTCGCGCACCGCGAGCGAGTACTCGACGAGTTGCCTCGCGATCCGGCGGCGCCGGCGAAACGCCGCGATCCGCGTGGTGAACGGCTCGATGCCGGTGCCGAGAGTGTCGAACCGGAGTTGCTCGATCTCGTTGGGCAGCTCGGCGCGCACCTTCGCGGTCGCCTCCGGTATCGGCGTGCCCTGGAGCACGAGCTCGAGCGCCTTGTGGATGGCCTTGCCCAGTCGGGTCTCCGGCATGACCTCCGGTTCTTTCAACTTATCGACGTAGCGAAAGTGAAAGAGCCGCGGACACCGCAACGCCATGGCCACCTTCGAGGGTGACCAGGGTGCGTGGATCAGTGCGCGCGTCGAAGGCACAATAGACTAGCGGCCAGGGTAGCCGAAAACTTGCGACCGCAAAGGCGCGGGCCTACCACCGATGCAGTGGAGATTCTCGCCCGACCGGCGCCAGCCGGACCGCTCACGTCCTGTGTCTGCGAAGTCTGCAACGCCACGGTCTCCGAGCTCCGGCGCGGCCGCTGCTGGGGCTGTTACGGCCGATGGGTCGATGCCCGACCGGTCGGCTCCGGCGCGCGCTGCAGCACGTGTAGCGAGAAGCGCCGACGGTTCTTGAAGAGCGTGGAGCTGTTCGGCCAGTGGCAGCCGATGTGCTTCAACTGCGCGGGGCAATGCCTCGATCTCGATCCGATGCCACCAACGATCGCCGCCCTGCGCGAAGCGATGTCGCGCGAGCGCCGCAATCGCGACCGTCGGTTCGGCAAGCCCGATTCGCGTGTCTTCCGGTACGAGCGCCGCGTCGGCCAGCGTCGCCTCGAGGCGCGCGAAGACTGTCCGGCGGTCGACGACGAGATGATCATCGAGGTCAGCTACGAGGTCATGATCGAGGGCGAGGACTTCGGCGACCTCACGCAGATCCACGAGCTTCGTCCCGCCGAGCTCGCAGGTTAGTTAGTTTGTCAGGCAGTCGAGCGCGACTACCATCACGAGGTTGTCGACCCGCCCTCGACGTGGAGTCTAGTGTTTGCCCGTAGGAGGCAGGGGCTTGGCAACGGGCTTCGGTTGCAACGGTTGCGCGGGCTTGGACACCGATGGAAGCGGAGCGGGAGCAGGCGCGACCTGGCGTGACGTGACGAGAAAGCCGATCGCGCCGAGTGGGATCACCACGCCCGCTGGCAGGACTTCGCTCAACGACTTCCCGGTCAGCCGCACCGTGAGCTTCATGTTCTTCGCGTCCTTGTCGGTCTTGGCCTTGAACTGACCATCGCCGGAGAACTGCGAGATGATCTTCGAGAGGTCCGCCTTGTGCGCGATGAGGTCGTCGACCTGCGCGCTGCGACCCTTGTACGAATCGAGCGAGGCGAGGGCGATCTTCGCGAAGCCGCGCGGTGCGATCTGCGCGGCGCGCAGCACGTCGACCGTCCCGTCGGAGACCTGCGCCATTTGCTCGAGCCCGGCAGCGGTCGAGTCGAGCCACGACCAGCCGATACCGTCGTGATAGACCGCGAACGTCGAGCCCTTGCCGCGCTGGACCATGTCCGTGAGGAAGTTCTTATCGGCACCGTGCTTTGCCATGATCTCGGTGCGCGTCGCGGGCGACAGCGTCATCGCGACGCCGAACACCGGGTGTCCCGCGAGCATGTCGGCCGCGACCCCGAGGTTCGTGCCGGCCGCGTGCGAGGGCGCCTTCCACGAGTCCGCGAGGCGCTCCTTGACGAGCGCGGTGGCGCCCACGAGTAGCGTGCCGTTCTTGAGTGCGAGCGACATGCCGTCGCCCTTGTCGATCATCGAATTCGCGCCGACCTTGGTCACGGTCGTGCTGGTGAGCTTGGAAATCTTGTCGAGAAAGGTTGGCGCGAACTTGCCGTGCACGGCCACGACAAAGTTCGGCTGCTGGTTCGGGACCACCTGAGCGAACGCGGTCACGTCATTGAAGTCGGTGACCGGATCGAAGCCGGTGAGGCCCTTGGCCATGTTCCGGGGCCCTTCGACCTCGTTGATCATCTGGCGCACGGTCTTGGCCAGCTCGGGCGACGCCTTGATCGAGGCCTGGTCGGGCATCGCCATCAACACCTTGTAGTTCGAAGGAATCACGCTCGCGGCATCGAAGTGCGCCACGAAGTCGGCGTCCGCCATGCCGTACTCCAGGGCCGCATCGACCGTCGGAGGTTTCGGGTTATTCGCAAGGCCGAAGCCCCCGAGACTTAGTAAGAGCGAGATGAGCTCGACGATTCCAAAAGACATGCGCGACGGAACCACGACTCCAGAAAAATTCAACCTGATTGCGGCCCCGTTCGACGAGGCGAAAAAAAAACGATGTCAAGACTGGAACCAGTGACCACCGGCGCTAGGATGGCCATCCTCTCGGCGGTACAGATCAACTCGGAGGCTCGACGGTCATGACTACGCTTGCTGTGGTGGAAGAGATCCTTCGCGAGACCGAAGTACCGATGTCGGTTCGCGAGATCGTGGAGCGCGCTGGCGTGCGGTTGCCAAGCAAGTCGAAGACGCCCGACACCGTCGTCGCGCGCGACCTCTCGATGGATCTGAAGAAGAAGGGCGAAGCGTCGCTCTTCGTGCGGAGCTCGCCAGGCCGCTACACGCTGCGCAGTCTCGCAGCCCATGCTGTCCCACTTGCTACGGGCACGGTCGAGCGCATGGGCGCCGGCCTGGTCCGCAAGCCCGCTGCCGCCGCACCGAGCACGACCGCTCGCCCTGCAGCCGCTGTCGCTGCCGCTTCCGGCCGCGATAGTGCTGAAGGCGGCGGTTACGCGAGCTAAACTTCCGCGGTGGCAGTCGAACCGCGGCCTCGCACTGGGCTAATCCGTCGCGCGGAAGCGTCGGACCATCCATGGATCGTCGCGACCGGTGCCGAGGCCTATCGCGACCTCGGCGACTACACCCGCATCTTGCCCTCCTGGCTCGAGCAGCCGGGCGTCCTCGCCTGGATCGAACAAGACGGCCAATCGCGTGGCCGCGGCTTCGCGATGCTTGGCTTCTACACCGAGGATGCCAGCCGCTCGCCGCAGGTCATCGCCGACCTCCTGGCGCTCGCGGTCCAGCCGAACTACCAGAACTACGGTATCGGCTCCCGCCTGCTCCACCACGTGATCGAGGTCGCCGAGCGCGTCGCGCCGTCCTCGCAGATCACGCACCTCCGGCTCACGGTCGCCGAGGACAACGTCGCCGCTCAGCGCCTCTACGCCCGAAACAATTTCACGGTCGTCGATGGCTCTGCCACCTACGACCGTGGTCAGCGCGCCCTCCGGATGGCGCGCCCGCTCGAACGTCGCTAGCGCTTACTGGATGATGCTGCCGCAGGGGAACGTCGCGTCGACGACCGCGTTCGGCGTGCTCTTGAGCGTGGTGCACGCGGCGCCGAGGATGTGAATGGTCATGCCGTTCGCATCGAGCGACCAGTCGGTCATGTAGGTGAGCGCGGTCCCATTGAGGGTCACGACCGCGTTCGGCGCGGTGCTCGGGTTGACAGCCTGATTGATCGTGAGGTCACACGAGATGGCGCCGCTGATGATCGAATTGAAGGCGGCGACCAGCTGCGCCGGATTGTTCGCGGTGTAGTAGGGCGCGTTACCTGTCGTCTGGCCCACGCCGGCGTTCGCGATCTTCTGTAGGTAGCCCGTGTTGATAGCGAGACCCACGATGTACGTTTTGATCCCAGCCGCAAAGGCAGCGGTCGTCGCATCGATCGAAGGTTGTTGATTGGTATCTCCGCTGCAACTATTCGGTTCCCCATCGGTCGCGAGGAGAATGATGGGCGGTGAGCCTGCCGGCGGTGGATTGGTCGTGAAGTCTTGCGCGACCTTCGTGACGGCGTCGGCCGTTGGCGTCTGTCCGCCCGGACTGTGCGCGCCGATCAACGTGTCGATCACGGCAGCGTTGTTGAGCGCGCGGGGCGCGGTGAAACCGGTCAGCGTGAGGCAGGGATTCTGGTCGCCCGAGAACAGCGCCGCGCCGAAGTACACCTGTGCCTGGGTCGACGTCACTGCGCCGGCGCTTCCTGTCAGCCCGGTACGAAGCGCAGAATAGCGGTTGGGCGAGATATCGTTACCGGACATCGACCCCGATCGGTCGAGCAGGAGCTCGATCGACGGAATCACCGGCTTGGGCGTGAAGTGAACCGCCGGGCAGTTCGCGTCGACATCGTGCGAGCTACCGGTGCCGTCGTTGTTGCAATAACCATCGTTCGAGCACACGAAGCCAGTGCCGCACTCGCCGCCTCCTTGCGTGCACTGCAGGTCGCACTTGCCGTCGGGCGAGCAGTGATAGCCGCCGGGGCAGGTGTTCGTCGCGCCCGGGCTCGGGTCACACGCCGTCTGGCACGCGGCCGGTGCGGGCACCGCCGAGCACAGGCTGTCGTTGGAGCTCTTCGGGCCGCAAGCCGCCGCGCTGGCGGCAACTGCGAAAAACATGGCGGCGTTTAGGCGATTCATTCGAGTTCCTGAGCCCCACAACAGCAACTCCCGATCCAAACAGTAGTGGGCAGTCGGCCCGGATCACGCAAACGGATCCGCGCTGTTAACTCGTGGAGACAGTTGTCCCTAGGGGCCTCGCTACACCGGGGCCGAGTCTTCCCGTGTACACAAGTTGCGCGATCCGCAACGAGGTTGGCGCTTCGAATGTGAAGCGGTCGCAACATGCGCCGCCGTGCGCCAGCGCGCGTCACACCACCGAGGCGATGGCGGCCTGGATGCCGCTCGCGGCGACGAGCGCCTCGTTGCCTTCGTCCCGCGCCGAGACCGCGCCGACCGGCAGGCGATTCCCCGAAGCGCGAACACCGCACGAGGTCGGCTCCGTTGCCGTCATCGAGGTCGTAGTCGACCAGCGCGACCGCGAACTGCGCACGATCACCACCTCGCGACTCGAGAGAACCGAGTCCGTCACCACGGCGGTGAATTCAGGATGGTTGTCGATAAAGAGGATTCGCACGATGCCGGCCGCGGCCGAGCAAAACTCGGCGCCGGAGTAGAAGACCTTCTCGCGAGACCGCGAGCGTTCTGCTCAGGTCGGTCAAACCTTGTTCTGCCAGAATCGGCTCGACCCGTGCCTCGCGCGAGAGTCATGTCGACGTAGCGGTCTCGTGGGTCTGTTGATCGAACCGTACGTTGCTCGTGCGATTCTTTCTTCATGATCGAGGCGTCGGTGGTCTTCGGAATCTTGCATGGCGACCTCGTCGCAGCAATCACGTCGCTCGACGCGGTGGTCCTCGAACAAGGTATGGGCTATCGCGGCACGAGATGGCTGCAGCAGCGCACGCCGGCTCGAAGGCCGTCGGCTTCTTTCGCGGCACGGCCGGTGCGCGCCCAACGATCGACGGCCTTGGCGAAGTGGAAGGGGTCTCGTTTCCCATCGAGGTCAAGCGCGGGGACCAGGTCGCAGAGTTCATCGCTTCGCTGTCGAGGTCGGCATCTGGCTGGAGACTACGGTTCGTCATCGACTTGCACGACGGAGCGCTGGAGAGGAGAGATGAGTGGGTCATCGGCCTGCTCACGCAAACGCTGTCGACCGTCGGTCAGGAGGTGGCGTGGCTCGATCTGTCCGAACGGCTCGTCGACATTCCGTTTCTCGAGCCTGCGCCGCTGCTGCGTCGCCTGGTGCCGGGGCACGGGACCGGGGACGAGTTCCCGCTTCTCCTCGCCACGATCGAACCGCCGCCCGACTGGCTCGGGCCCGCGCTCGATGCCTCTCGCCCGCGCAGGACGCTGCGCGTCTCTGCCGGTTACGAAGCTCGCCTCGGCCCAGTACCCCGACGGTCTCGAGCGTCATGACGCGCGACCCGTGCTCGCATTGATCGAGCGCCTCGACTTTGAACCGTTGCCACGCCGACGCTCGCGGTTTTCAGCTACGAGACATCGCCCGCGAGCTAGGCCGGCCTCGCGATAGCTGCACCGGTGGCCAGGCTCCAACCGAGCAGCTGCTCGTGGAGATCGAGGATCACCGTGGTCGCGGTGAGCGCGACAAAGCAGCTCGTGATGTCGACACTACGATCGGCGCTGTAGTAGACGCTCGGCGGGATCAGAATTCGTCGCGTCTCGAGACCGTCGCGATCGAGCACGACGATGAACCAGCCGTTGTCGAACCCAGCCAGGATCGCGACGCCGCCATCAGGCCCAGCAGCGAGATGCGTGACGCGCGTTGCCGAGAAGGTGGCGATCGTCGGCAACCCGCTCCCGGTCTTCGCGAGGACGACCCGATCGAGATAGTCCTTTTCGTTCTCGGCCCACCGAATACCAGACTCGGTCCGCGAACCCGGGCTGGAGATGCGCGATGGCCTGCGTCGTCTTCCACTCGGCAACCATCACCGCGGCTTGGAACACGGCCACAGAGCGGCCACGTCGGATGAACATGCGGCCATCGGCGAGACCAAACCACTGGGTGTCGGCGGAGGCCTTGAATCCGAGCTTACCGGCCTCGGTCACCCCGCTCTTGTCGACGTTGTAGACCACGAACGATTCGCTCGCAGCGAGATACAGCGACGTGCCCGCGACGAGCATCGTCGAACCAGAGCTCGAACAACCGAGAATCGGAAGTAACCCATCCGACGTGGTTCGATCGAACCGTTCGACCGCGCAGGGCGCGCTTTTGAACGCGTAGATCGCGTCGCGATCCGCGGGACAGATCGCTGCGTACGAATCTTCAACGGTCTCGACGACCCGCAGCGTGGCGGCGTCGATGAATTCGAGAGCTTTGGTTGTCCGTCGCACGACGAGCGGGCCGTGAAGCACGAGCGTGCTTGGAGACAACTGGTAGTGCGCCGCCCAGTCATCGACGATTGCAGCGCTCGAGCCCTCGCCCGCATCGCGAGGTGGGGTTCGACGCACCGGCCTCGATGCGATCGTGGGGCCACACCCCGCAACACCGAGTACGAGTAAGAACTCTCTTCGATTCACGTCATCTCGCGCTCGAGTGCCTCGCGCGGCACGTGAACTGCACTTTGCTCGCGAGCATTCTGCTCGAGCCCCTCGAAGCTCGCCGCCTATCAGAATCACCTCTTGACCGTCGCCACGTCGACGCTCGCGCTCTCGCGAGGGTAGAAGACCTTGCTCGCGAGACCGCGAATGCTCTGCTGGGGCCGATCAACATTCGATGTTCTGCAAGTCTCAGCTTCGAACCTGTGTCACGCCGACGTTCGCGGTCTCGCGTGGCGTGCGCCTTCACTCTTCGCCGCGCCCAGGTACTTCGAGCTGATCGATCAAGCCGTACCGGCGCCAGCCCTCGCTCAATAACCAGGTCTTCGGCAACCACACGAACGGCGGCGGAT
>JANXOP010000058.1 GCA_025357755.1 Kofleriaceae bacterium
GAGATGCTCCGTCACGAAGTCCGTAAGTGGAGGCGCGGTGCGTCGTGCGCGGGCATGCCCATCCGCTGGAAGTTTCGCGTGAAAGACGCACGACGCGTCTTCCGATACGACACGCTCAGATCCCCGCGGTCGGAGCACTAGCACTCGTCGCTTACTGGGGGCTGCAATTCGGTGTCGCCGCGTGGACGGGTGACGTTACATCCCTGTTCACGCAGGGCATCTTGATCAAGATCATGTTCACGGCAGCGCTGATTCGCGGGCTCAAGTCCGCGAACCGCGCGGTCATGCTGCAGAGCGAGCTCGAGCGCGTCTTCGGCTGAGCTCACGCGGTCGGGAGAGGCGATCAGGATCCGAACACCAGCTCGACCGTGGTGCCCGCCGTTCCATCGAAGCGAAGCGTCCCGTCGAGTTGCATCGCCAAGGTCGAGACGAGCTGGAGGCCCATCGAGGCAGCCTTGGTCACGTCGAAGCCAGGCACGAGCCCCGCTCCGTCGTCAGCAACGACCAGGCTGAGGTTGGTCTCGCCCACGCGTTTCAGGGTGACCTTGATCGTGCCCTTGGATCGATCGCCGAATCCGTGTTTGAGAGCGTTCGTGATCAGCTCGTTCAAGATCAGGCCACATGGAATCGCCCGATCGACACCGAGCGGAACATCCTCGATCGCGAGCTCGAGCGTGATGTCGTCTCTGGATCCGGCCGCGCGGAACACGTTCGCGGCCAGGCCACGCGCATACTCGGCGAAGCGTACGCGCGCGTAGTCCTTCGATTGATAGAGCGTCTCGTGGATCAAGGCGATGGCGAGGACACGCAGCTGACACTCGGAGAGCGCATCGCGTGTGGGTCCGCGCTCGAGCTTTCGGACCTGCATGTTGATGAGGCTCGAGATCACCTGGAGATTATTCTTCACGCGGTGATGGACCTCCTGTAACAGCACCTCCCGCTCCTTCAGGCTCTGCTCGAGCGCGAGTTGTTTGTGTGTGATCTCCTGTTCGTGGCGACGATGCTCGGTGAAGTCGCGCGTGACCTTCGCGAAGCCGTCGTGCGTGCCGCTCGAGGTGTACAGCGGTGTGATCAACACGTTCGCCCAGAACCGCGAGCCATCCTTGCGGACGCGCCATCCCTCTTCCTCGTAGTGACCATCCGCGAGCGCGGCTGCGAGCATGGTCCGAGCATGATCGCGTTGACGATCTTCTTCGGTGAAGAACTGCGAGAAGTGTTTCCCGATCACCTCTTCCGCGCTGTATCCCTTCAGTCGCGCGATACCTACGTTCCAGGTCGTCGCGCGACCTTCGGTGTCCAACATGAAGATCGCGTAATCTTTGACACCTTCGACCAAGGAACGGAAGCGTGCCTCTGTATGCGCGACGGCATCGGCGATGGCTCGTTCGTGGAGCTCGTTCGTCAACCGGACATGGTCGATCCAGGTCCAGGCGCGCTCGGCGACGAGCTTGACGAGCATCACCTCGCGTTCCGCCCAGAGCCGCGCTCGGTCCTCGGCAAGCACGAGATAGCTAGCCGAGCCAGTTCCGAGAGGCACCGCGATCACCGAGTGCAACGAGGCGGGGCCCCATGCGGTGTCGTACACGCGCGCCGTGCGCGGATCGGTCGACGCGTCGGTCACCACGACTGGAACACCACGCGCCGCATCCGCTGCGACGACACCGCCGAACGCCGAGAGCGGCATGGGTCCCTCGAGCGGCGGCAGGCCAGCGGCATGTCCAGGCAGCAAGGTCACCGTATCGGTGCTGGCGTCGACCACGGCAAAGAAACAACGTGCAGCACCTAGATGGGTCGCGAGCATTCGGTTCGCCGTCGCCATCACCTCCTCGGTCGCAACCGACGAGCGAATCGCCTCTCCGATCTCGAGGATGAACTGGCGATCGAGGTCGGCTTCCTTGCGCTTGGTGTTGTCGCGCCAGACCGCCCTCGCTGCGACGATGCTGTCGCCATCTCGGACCGCGACCACGTTGAGACTGACGTCGATCGCCGTGCCATCCGCGCAGATCAGCTGCTGCTCGACATCCACGATCTCGCCCGACCGTTCGAACGCGAGCTTGCGGTCGCCTCGTTGCGCGGCATACGCCAGCGCGTAGAGCGAGTGGTAGGGCCGGCCGAGCAGCGCTTGGCGTTCATAGCCGAGCCGATGACAGAGCGTGAGATTGCAGTCGATGATCGCTTCGGTCGCCATCTCGACCGTGACGTGCATGTCCGGTGATTCGTCGTAGAGCTCGCGATACTTGGCTTCGCGCGCCACGAGCCCGCGCTCCGCGCGCTGTCGTTCGGCGACCTCGATCTCGAGCTGGCGATTGGTCTCCGCGAGCGAGGATGTACGCGCCTGGACCAGCGCCTCCAGCCGATCCGCGGCGGTGCGGGCTTCGGTGACATCGCGCAGAGTCACGACGGCGGCGTGGGGATGCGTCGCGCCCGGGTGGCTCAGCGGTCGCGATGTCAGCGACAACCAGGTCATGCGATCGGCGTACTGGACGCCGAGGATCACGTCGTCATACGAACGCCCGGTCGCGAGTGTACGCGCCGCCGGATACTCGTCGGGTTGCACGCTCGAGCCGTCGGTGTGGATCACGCGCCGGCCGCTCTGGCCAGGTGCGTAGTGCTCCAGCTCGGTCGTGGTCAACCCGAGGATCTGCTCGGCAGCGTGATTGTGCTGGATGATCGAGCCAGCCCGATCCTGGACGACCACTCCCTCGACCATCGCGTCGAATACGGTCTGCATGCGCTGCTCGCGCTCGCGCACCAGGCGATTCGTACGATGCAGCTCGACCAGCGCCTCGACCTGGATCGCGAGCAAGCGCAACGCCTCGAGCTGCGTCGGTGCGAGCTCGCGTGGCTCGTGATCGATCGCGCACAGAGTTCCGATCGCGTGCCCATCGTAGGCGTGGATCGGCACGCCCGCATAGAACCGGACCTTGGGATCGCCCAGGACGAGTGGGTTGTCGGCGAACCGTTCGTCTGCGAAGGCGTCGCGAACGACGAGCGCCGAGTCCGAGGCCACGGCATGGCCGCAGAACGAGACATCACGCGGCGTCTGCAATGCGTCGAGCCCGAAGCGTGCCTTGAACCACTGTCGGTCCGCATCGACGAGCGAGATCAGCGCGATCGGGACGGCCAAGATCATCGCGGCGAGCTTGGCGATCGCATCGAACTGAAGCTCCGGCTCCGTGTCCAGAAGCCCATAGTCGCGTAGCCGCCCTACGCGCGCCTCGTCGTCCGGTCCGATCGGTGCTGCCTTCATCCGCCCGCCTCCGCCCTGATCATCTCACGGCACGCGCCCCGGTCCGCGAGGATCCGATCGACACAGAAGGGACCTTCACCCTGGACGAGTCGACCAACACGGCGAATCGTCGATGCCAAATCGGTACCGAACGAACCGTTGAGCTTCGCGCGTAGGGCGACTACGCTTTCCCCTGATGTCGGGTCGGGTTTCGGCGTTCGGCGGGTTCGCGATCGCGGTCGGGATCGTGGTCCTCGTGGGCTGGATCCTCCACATCGAGACCTTCAAGAGTCTCCATCCCTCGCTACCCGCGATGGCGGCGAACGCCGCCATCGGTTTCATCTTGACCGGCGTCGCGTTGGTGGCGTGTGGCTCGGAGCGGCGCTGGCTCGCGCGCTTGTTTGTACCATGCGCCCTCGCGGTGTTCGCGATCGGCGCACTGACGTCGCTCGAGTACGGCTTCGGCCTGAGCCTTCCGCTCGACGAGCTGCTCGTTCGCGATGCCGGGACGCTCGCCATACCCGGACGCATGGCGGTCGCGACGGCGGTGTGCTTCGTGCTCGTCGGCGGCGCCTTACTCACGCTCGATCGGCGGGTCCCTTGGCTCGGCGCGCCGGCACAAGCGCTCGCGCTCCTCTGCATCGCGATCTCGTTGGTGGCGTTGATCGGACACCTCTTCGGCGTCGAAGCGCTCTACCGGATCTCGCGATTCACGGCCGTCGCGGTTCACACCTCGATCACGTTCGTAGTGGTCAGCCTCGGGATCCTGTACGCCCGTCCGGACCGCGGCGTGATGCGCTCGCTGACGATGCCGGATTCACCGGCGGCAGCGAACCTGCGGCGCCTGCTGCCGATCGTCATCGTGCTGCCGATCTGCTTGGGCTGGCTGCGATGGCTTGGCGAGCGGGCCGGGTTCTATGATGGCCGCTTCGGGCTCGCGCTGTTCGCGAGCTCGAACGTGATCGTGTTGTCGTCCTTCGTCTGGTCGAGTGGAGCGGCCCAGCTACGCCGCGAGCTCGCGCAGCGCGCCGGGGACGTACTCGAGCGCGAGCGCGAGCGCCTGCGTGTCACCGATCGCGACTTCGTCATCGAGACCATCGATCTGATCCGGGCCGCAGTGGTCGACACCGCGGCGATCGAGGTCGCCACTCGCAGGCTCGGAACCTATCTCGAGCTCGCGCGATGCCAGGTCGGCGAGCTCGACGCCTCGAGAAGCAGCATAGTCCTGGCGCGCGGCTACACCAGCGCCGGTGAGCCTCGCCTCGGTGCGATTCCACTGACCTCGTTCACCGCCAAAACGATCGAAGAGCTCCGTGCCGGCCGGGTCGTGGTCCATGCGAACACCGCGACGGATCGGAGCACCCGCGATCTGTTCGACGCGGACTTCGCGACCGCGTCTCATGTCGTCGTCCCGCTCCTCGTCGACGGCGAGTGGCGCGCGATGGTGGCGGCAGTGTCCTCGACGCATCGCGTGTGGTCTGACCGCGAGCTCGAGATCGTCCAGATGATCGGCGATCGGGCCTGGGCCCAGGTGATCCAGGTCCGCCTGATCCGCGAACGCGAGTTCCTGGTCGAAGAGTTGCGTACGTTGACGAGCGAGTTGGAGAGCCGAGTCGCCGAGCGAACGCGCCAGCTCACGGCCTCGCTGCGCGAGCGCGACGTCCTGTTGCAGGAGGTTCATCATCGCGTCAAGAACAACCTCCAGGTCATCGCGAGCATGATCAGCATGCAGATGCGCACGCTCGAACCACACGAGCGCGGTGTCCTGCGCGAGTGTCAGAATCGCGTCCAGACCATCGCCCTCGTCCACGAGAAGCTCTACAAGAGCAACGACTACGCGAGCATTCCGTTCGCGGAGTACGCCGAAGGCCTCGCGGCGAGCGTGTTCCAAGCAGGCGGCGCCTCACCGAATGTCACGCTGTCGACCGAGATCGCCGCAGTCGATCTCCCGGTGGACAAGGCGATTCCGTGCGGCCTCATCATCAACGAGTTGATCGTCAACGCGCTCAAGCACGCGTTCCCTGCCGATCGCGCGGGGACCATCCGCGTCGAGCTCGCGCGAGCCGAGGGCAATCGCGTACGATTGGTCGTCGCCGATGACGGCCAAGGTATGGAGCCGAGCGCGAGTAAGAGGTCCGATTCGCTCGGCCTGCGACTCGTCGCGACGCTCGCGCAACAGCTCGACGGGGTGCTCGTCACGACCGAGCAACCGAGCATGCGCGTCGAGGTCACGTTCCCGCTCGAAGCGAACTGAGTCAGCGAAGCTTGGGGATCGGTTGCGTGCCTTCGAACCGGCGCAACTCCTTCGCCACGTACATCCGGCGGTCAGATTCTGCGAGCAAGTCGTCGATCGTGCGGAGACCCTTGGCAGCGTCGTAGATCGTGACCCCGAGGCTCACCGATAGCCTGAACGGGCGCTCGGCGTGCCGGTTGAGCGCGTCGAGGTTGCGCATGAATCGCGAGCGCACTGCTTGACCGTCATCGTCCTCTGTATAGTCCGACGCGAGGACCACGAATTCATCGCCGCCGAGCCGAGCGAGCAGATCGGAGACGCGAAAGGTCTCGCGCAGCAGCGCCGCGGTCTCGACCAGCGCGCGGTCGCCCGCAGCGTGTCCGAGTTGATCGTTGATCGCCTTCATGCCGTTGAGATCGATGTAGACCAGCGCGAGAGGCTTCGAGCTCCGCTGAGCCAGGTGGAGCGCTTGCTCCGCACGCTCCTGAAAGCCGCGCCGGTTGAGCAGCCCGCTGAGCTCGTCGCGTACCGCGGCATGCGTGACGTCCTCGAGCGCCCGCCGGAGATCTGTGATGTCTCGGCTGACCGCGACCGCACCGCGCACGGTACCGTCGGGGTCACGGACCGGCGTCGCGTTCACGCTGTGCCACCGCCCGCCGCCCGGTAAGCGCATGAACACTTCGGCCTGCGAGATGACCTCGCCGGCGAGCGCGCGCATCAGGGGAGTCTGGTCGCGCGGGATCGGCGTCGTGCCGTCCGAAGCGAACATGCCCCACTCGTCACGCACTTGATCCCACAACGGATGACCGACCGCCGTGATGGCCGGTACGCCGATCAGGGCCTCGGCGGCGCGATTCATGAAGTTGACGGTGCCATCGCCATCGACCGCCACGACCGCATCCGTGATGGCTTGCAGCGTGGTCGAGAACCAGTTCTCGCGCTCGCGGAGTTGCTTCTCCAGGTCGTGGCGGTGCGTGCAGACCTCGATCGCGCTGCGCAGGTCGGAGGCATTTACGGGCTTGAGCAAGTAGCCGTAGGGCTGCGATTTCTTCGCGCGCTCGATCGTGGCCTCGTCGGCGTACGCGGTCAGGTAGATCACCGGGACGTCGTAGAGCTCGCGGAGCAACGTCGCGGTCTCGATGCCATCGAGATCGCCCTTGATCCGGATGTCCATCAGCACGACGTCGGGGCAGCGCTCGGCGGCACGCCGCATCGCGTCAGCTGCCGACGAGGCGATCGCGTACGCGTCGTATCCCATCGCGCACAGAGTTTCCTGGAGATCCATGGCGACGATTCGTTCGTCCTCGACGATCAAGACCGAGCTAGCCATCATGGCTTCCCTCATCACGGCTAGCTGTTCGTTGGTTGGCCACGAGCAACGTTTGAATCGGCCAGGAATCGAATTAGGGCAGGCCGATAAAAAACGTGGCACCGGCGTCGACGGCGCTCTCTGCGCGGATCGTTCCCCCGTGGCGCATGACGATGCGGTGGACGATCGCGAGGCCGATACCCGTGCCCGTAAATGCCTCGTGGCTGTGGAAGCGCTGAAACGCGCCGAAGAGCTTGTGAGCAGTCGCACGCGCGAAGCCAGCGCCGTTATCTCGAACAAAGAAGCCGCCGGTCCCTTCGACATCCGAGCGGCCCACCTCGATGGTCGCCGTCGCTCGCATCGCGCTGAACTTCCAGGCGTTCCCGAGGAGGTTTTCGAGCACGATGTGGAGCAACCGCGAGTCCCCACGCACTCGAATGCCATCCATCACCGAAACCGTCACGTCGGCGCGAGGGTGCTGGACCCGGAGCTGCTCGATCGTCTGGTGCGCGAGCTTCGAGATATCGACCTCGCCGAGGCGCAGCTCCGAGCGACCGATCCGTGACAGCGACAGGAGATCGTCGATCAACTCGTTCATACGCTTGGTCGCGTGGACGACGCGCTGGAGATGATCGAGGCCTTCGGGGCCGAGATTCGCCGCGTGATCTTCGATCAGCATCTGACTGAAGCCATCGATCCCGCGCAGCGGAGCGCGCAGATCATGTGCCACGGAGAAACTGAAGGCTTCGAGCTCCTTGTTCGCGAGCTCGAGCTCGCGCGTTCGCTCGATCACCCGCCGTTCGAGCTCGTCGTTCAGCTCGCGGATCTTGGATTCGGCCGCTCGCTGTTCCGTCAGGTCGTGGAGGATCGTCACGCCCCCGAGCACCATGCCGGCGTCGTCGACGATCGGCGCGCTGCTGCTCGCGGCCGGGTGCTGCGAGCCATCCTTGGCGACGAGCATCGATTGCGAGAGCGAGTGTTCGCGTGGCTGCTGCTCGATGATACGCAAGATCTCCTCGATCCGACGGCCGAGCGCATCCTGTTGGTTCCAGCCCGTGAGTGCCTCCGCGACAGGATTGAGCAGAGTAACGTGCTCGTGGACATCGGTTGCTACGACACCCTCGCTGATCGAGCGCAACGTCGTCGCGAGCCACTGCTCGCGCGCACGCAACCGCAGGTCGATCTCTGATTTGTGAAGCGCGATCTCGATCGCACATCGGAGGTCCGAGCCCTTGAAGGGTTTCAGGAGATAGCCGTACGGGTCGGATCCCTTGGCGCGCCTCAGGGTCTCCTGATCGGAATGCGAGGTCAGGAAGATGATCGGAATGTTCGATTCGGCGTGGATCTGCGTCGCGGCCTCGACGCCATCGAGCACGCCCGCGAGCCGGATATCCATCAGGATCACGTTGGGTCGCAACGCGCGCGCGTTCTCGATCGCAGCCTCGCCGGTCGTGACTGCCGCCGCGACCTCGTAGTCGAGCTCGACCAGCGTCGCTTGCAGATCCATGGCCACGATCCGCTCGTCCTCGACCAGCATGATTCGAGCCTTCCCGCCCATGCTCTAACGCTATCACACGACGAAATAGAGTCGCACGCCAACGATCTGGTGAAGGCCGTGAAGGCCGGTGAAGGCGCGCGCCCTCACGCGGTGGCGGCCGCCCTCACGTCGCGGCGTGTCGCTGCGCCTCGTTGTTCCACGGATCGCCGAGCGTTGCTCTGCAACCTCGCGATCGAGTGATGCGAACGAGTCGGCATGCTCGTTGCTGGCAACGCCGCACATGACCCCTCGTGATCTGATGGTTGTCGTGACCTCCTTGATGCTCGTCGCCTCGTCGAGTTGTAGTTCTTCACCGAGCACGTGTGATGGTGGTGGCGTCGCCGATCAGGGCACGAGCAGCGGCAAACGAATCTTCGTAACCAGCGGCACGTATGCAGGAACGAGCCTGGTCTCCATCGGCGGCGGGACGAACCCCTTGACCAGCGCGGATGCGATTTGTAACCAGGTCGCGCACGGAGGATCGCTCGGTGGAGTGTGGAAGGCTTGGCTGTCCACGACGACGGCCAATGCGATCGATCGAATCGCCGAGGTCGGGCCGTGGTTCCTGGCGCATGGGGCGACCAAGCTGTTCGCGAATAAAGCGCAATTCGCGATCGCTCCTTCGCACGCGATCGACCTCGACGAGGCCGGATCGGCGGTGCAGCCGCCACTCGCGGTGTGGACGGGAACGCTGAGCTCGGGCAAGGCGGGGCTGACGTGCGCCGATTGGACGATGGGGTTGGCCAAGGCGACGTGGGGCAGTACGGGCGCGATCTCGGGCTGGACCGATGTAGGCGCCGATGCGACCTCGCAAGAGTGCGAGGGCGGCCTTCACCTGTACTGCGTCGAACAGTAACAACCGATGCGCCCTCGTCCGCGCGGAGCTGCTCGGCCGGAGTACGTTCGTAAAAATACGTACGACATTGACGTCATGCCGTCGTCATTGCAGAATCGAGCGTAGCAGCGGACAGTGAAGCGCTTGGATCCGCGTCTGATCATCCTGCTCGTCGAGCGCGATCCTCACGTGCGGGCCTTGGCCACGCACTTTCTCGTCGAGGCGGGACACACCGTCGAACACGCATCCGATGGCCAGGATGCGCTCGTCAAGGTCGGGCTCCGAGCCCCCGATCTCGTGATCACGGAGATCCTCGTCCCGAGGCTCGATGGACTCGCGCTGTGCCGCCAGCTCAAGAACCTGCACGAGGCGCGACCCATCCTCGTGCTCGTCCTGTCGATCCTCGCCGCCGCGGCGCGCTCGAAGGAGGCGGGTGCCGATGGCTTTCTCTTGAAACCGCTCTCTCAACACCGCTTGGTTGCCATGGTGCGGGACCTCGCCTCGCATCGATCACCCGCCGAGCGTCCGCATCTCCAGGAGCCATCATGATCACCAGCGAGCATCTCCGGCAGAACCCGTTGCCGCGCGTCTCGAGCGGCAACGCCCAGCTCGATGCGATCCTCGGCGGCGGATTTCCCACCAACTCGATCAACATCATCATGGGCGAGCCGGGCAGCGGCAAGACCATCCTCGCCGAGCGGCTGATCTTCGCGAACGCAGCGAAGATCGATGACCCGCGCCCGATCTTGTATCTCACGACGCTCTCGGAACCGCTCCAGAAGGTCGTCCGCTACTTGCAGCAGTTCAGCTTCTTTGACGAGGACAAGCTGATGTCCGGGGCGATCCAGTACGACTCGATCGCCGTCGAGCTCGAGGCGCATGGCGTCAGTGCCTTGATCCCGAAGCTCGAGGAGATCATCAAGACCAGCTCACCGAAGATCATCGTGATCGATTCCTTCAAGGCCGTCCACGACTTGACGTCGTCGGTCTCCGAGATGCGGCGCATTCTCTACGAGGTCTCCGGCCTGCTCAGTGCGTACGACACGACCGCGTTCTTCTTGGGCGAGTACAGCGAGGACCAGATTCCGATCTTCCCCGAGTTCGCGGTGGCGGACGGGATGGTCGAGCTCGCCCGCAAGAAGCACGGCACGCGCGACGAACGCTACCTGCGCGTGCTCAAGCTGCGCGGCAGCAACTATCAGGAGGGCCTGCACGCCTTTCGGATCACCAGCGACGGGCTCGATGTGTTCCCCCGGCTGACCAGTCCGGACACGCCGCTGTCGTACACCGCGAACGAGGATCGGCTCTCGACCGGCGTGGCCGGCCTCGACAAGATGTTGGCGGGAGGGTTCTGGGCCGGCGGGGCGACGCTGCTCGAGGGACCGACCGGCGCCGGCAAGACGACGCTCGCGTTGCAGTTCATCCTCGAGGGCGTCAAGCGAGGTGAGCCCGGGCTCTACGTGAATTTTCAGGAGAACCCGACCCAGCTCGCGCGCAGCGTGCAGGGGTTGGGCATCTCGATTCCCGAGGTGCAGAAGCAGGGCCTACACTTCCTCTACGCGTCTCCGGTGGAGCTCCAGATCGATAGCATCCTCGTCGAGCTATTTCGTACGATCCAGGATCGAGACATCAAGCGCGTCGTGATCGACTCGGTCGGTGACCTGGTCGGAGCGGCCAGCGATCTGACGCGCCTCTACAGCTATCTCTACGCGCTGATGCAGCACTTCGTCGCACGTCGCGTCGCGTGCGTGCTTACCCAGACCACGAGCGCGCTCGCCAATCCCATGGAGAGCCAGATCAGCGCACTCTCCGATGCGATCCTTCGCCTCGATCTCGAATGGCAAAACGACAAGGCGCGCCGGACGCTCAAGATCGTCAAGTCGCGCGGGACCCATCACGAGCTCGACGTTCAGGACTTTCACATCACGAGCCGTGGCCTCGAGGTCGGGCCGCGGTGACGAGTCCGCTGGCGTGGGACAACCAGCGATCGATTCAATTGCGCGAGCTGACCGAGGTCAGCCGAGCGCTGACCTACGCGGTGTCATACGCCGATGTCCTCCAGCTCACGGTCGACCGCGCCGCGCGCTTGCTCTGCGCGGAAGCGGCCGTGTTGATGCTCGCCGACGACGAGGGGCTACAGACGATTCGCGCATCCGTCGGGCTCGGGGCCGCCGACCTGCCGCTGCGCCAGTCACTCGACGAGGCGCTCGTCGATCAGCTCCAGCGCACGCTCGGCGTGTCCGCCGAGCGGTTCCTCGGCGTTCCCCTCGTCGTCAACGGCGAGGTCATCGGCATCTTGGCCGTGGCACTACCTCCGGCCACTCAGAACGCAGAGGATCAAGAGTGGTTGCTCTCGGCGCTCGCGGACCAGGCGGCCGTCGCGCTCGAGAAGACGCGGCTCGACGAGCGCGGGCGGTTTCGCGACCGGCTGATCGGCATCGTGAGCCACGACCTGCGCAACCCGATCAACACGATCGTCCTCGGCACGTCGTCCCTACTCGACGATCCGAACCTCGATACGTATGCCCTCAAGACGCTCCGGCGCATCCAGGCGGCGGCCGATCGAGCGGGGCGGATGATCAGCGATCTGCTCGACTACACGCAGGCGCACCTCGGCGGCGGCATCCACATCAACCCATCCCCCAACGACCTCGCGTCGATCGCGAGGCAGGTGGTCGACGAGGTCGAGATCGCTCACCCCGACCACACCATCGAGCTCGCGGCGGTCGGCGACACGCGCGTCGAGATCGATGCCGACCGGGTCGCTCAGGTCCTCGGCAACCTGACCTCCAACGCGGTCAGCTACAGCCCGCGCGGAACCTGCGTGCGCGTCGAGGTCCGCGGCGACGCGAACGCCGTGACGATGTCAGTGCACAACCAAGGCACTCCGATCCCGCCCGAGCGCTTGCGCGATATCTTCGAGCCAATGCACCAGGTCTCGCCGGGAGCCGGTCGCGCCTCACGCAGTGTCGGCCTCGGCTTGTACATCGTCGAGAACATCGTCGTGGCTCACCGTGGCACGGTCACGGTCGCCTCGTCGGCGGAGGCGGGCACGACGTTCACCGTCGCGTTCCCGAAGAACGCGGCCGCTGTTCGAACGACGAAATGACAACCGCCGCGACGTGAGGGCGTCGCGCGTTCGAGGCAAGCCACGGGGTGCGCGTCTTACATCCCGATGACCTCGCGAACCGGATCAGCAGAGATGATCGAAATGTCGCGATGTGCGACTGTCGAGCCTTAGTTATCCCATGGCGACGCCGACCGCTGCGAACCCCCTCGCCTTCGATGCACGGCTACTGAGCTTTGCGGAGCTCGTGGCTGCGAAGTCCGCGCTCGATGCGGCCGAGCTCGTGCTGCTGTTGCGCGACGGTCGCGAGATCGTTCGGGCGAATGCGGCGCTCGGGCTCGCCGCCCTCGGGCATGCCAGCGCCGATCTGGTGTCACTGCTCCGCGATGGTGATGTTCGCGTCGCGATGGCCGCAGCCGAGGCCCAACTCCAGCTCGGCGTGAAGCAGCGCGATCACGTCGTCACGATCGCGGGCGCGCTCGTGGGGGCCCGCCCGCCGGTCGTCGCCATCCTCGAGCGCATGTTCGCTCAGCTCGTCGGCCAGGCCGATGCCGAGCTGGTCAGCGCGCTCGATACCGGTCAAGAGGTCGTGGTCAACACCATGGTGCACGCCTGCGCGCAGGCCGGTGTGCGCGGCCTCCACCTTCTCCACGTGGCCGCCCGCGACGAGCGCACGCGCGTCCGGATCAATGCGCTGCGCGGCATCGCTCAGCTCGGCGATCTCGAGCTCGAGTCGTCACTCGCGGTGCTCGATCGCGTCGAGCGAGAGGATCGCGTCGCCGATGTTCGCGCCGTCGCACGCACCTCGCTCGGCCGGCTCAAGACCCGCCGGCAGCAATCGATCGCGGCGCTCCGCCGGGCGTCCACCCCCGCCGCACTTGCCGTACCCGAGCTGGTCGAGCGATCGTTGACCGCGACCGAGCTCGCCAACGCCGCCGCGAACGCACCGCTCGACGAGCTGCTGCACGCGCTCGAACATGCGCGCGTCCACGTCCGCCTCAATGCCGTGCGCGTGTTCGCGGAGCAAGGTGCCAAGGCTGCCGCGAGCGCGCGGGCGATCGCGGTGCTCCTGCGCGACCCAGATCCCGAGGTCCGGCGCGAAACAGCGCGGGCCCTCGCGACGCTCGGCTCGATCGTTGTCACGCCTGCTCTCGTGAGTGCGCTCGGCGATCGCGACGCGACCGTGGTGACCGCCGTCGAAGCCGCGATCGGCAGCTTCGGCGACGCCGCCGGTCCCGCGCTCGTCGCCGGACTCGATACCCCGAACGAAGCGCATGGCATCCGAGTCGCCACGTTGCTCGCCAAGCTCGGTGATGGTCCTTCGCGGCTGCTCACCGCGCTCGCGAGCGCCTCGCTCGATGTCGGCGTGCACGCGGCGTACGGGCTCGCGGCCGCCGGCCGCGCACGTGCCGGTTCGAACCTCCGCGCGCTGCGGACCGCCGCGCTCGCCGGCAATCCGCGCTTCCGCGTCGCGGCGACTCGCGCGCTCGCGGTACTCGATCCGCGCCCCGATACCCAGCCCCAGCGGATCACGATCCCCGATTTCTACGAGAAGCTGCTCGACGACGTCGCACTCGGCAAAGGCGTCTCGGCCAAGGACCTCACGGCGCACCTCGCGGATGCGTTTCCTACGGTGCGCGCGAATGCCGCGACGGCCCTCGGGGCGCTCGGTGATCCGACGGTGGCGGACTTGCTCGCGGTGTCGCTGCGTGACGATGCGCCATCGGTGCGGCTCGCGGCCGCGCGTGCGATCGATCGCCTCGGCGCACCGGCGATCGCGATCGTGATCGGCGATCTTTTGATCGCGTTGCGCACCGCCGAAGGGGCGCTGCTAGCGCAACTCACCAAGACCGTGCAGGTGCATCCGCGCCCCGAGAGCGATGCGGCGCTGATCCACGCGCTCGTCACCACCGACGATCGTCATCGCGAGCGGCTCTACGAGCTCGTGTGTAGCCTGCCGAACGGCGTCGACCTGTTGTGCGAGGCGTTCTCGCGCTCGGCTGGCGCCGCGGCGAAGGGCTTCGTGATGCTCGGCCGCGACCGGCTCGGCAAGGGCCGTGCGGTGCTCGAGGCGGCGCGTGCGAACGGCAGCCACGACACGCGCGAGCTCGCGCGCGCGACCCTGCGCGCGATCGATGGAGATCCGCTCGCGCCCGCGATCCCCAAGACGCAGGGCTTCGAGACCACGCTGCTCGACTTCAAGGCCTTCACCGCGGGACCCGATCTCGCGATCCGCGACGTGCTCGGCTGCTTCCTCGACGGCCGCGCGATCGTGCGCGCGAATGCGATCACCGCGATCGGTGCGCTCGGCACGAAGGCCGCGTCGCTCGCGAAGACGATCGCGGCGCTCCTGCGCGACGATGATGCGCGCGTGCGGATCGCCGCCGCGCGCGCGATCGATCAACTCGGTGACGACGCCGTTGTCGCGACTGCCGCGGATCTCGTCGGCGGCATGCGCGGTGAAGCCGAGGTCGCCGAGGCGTGTCGCGCCGTGCTCGCCGTACGCGGTGCAAAAGTCGAGGCCCCGCTCGTCGCCGGGCTCGAGACTCCCGACGATGTCCACGGGACGCGGATCGTGAACTTGATCCTGGCGCTCCCGAATGCGCGCGAGACGCTGTTCATCGCGTTCGATGGGCCCGCGCAGAACGTCCAGCTCAACGCCGCGATCGGCATCGGCCTGCTCGGTGACAAGGCCGGGCTCGCTGGCTGGCGCCGGCTCAGAGCCGCCATGGCCGGTCCCTTGACCCGGCGGCGCGAGGTGATGGTCCGGGCGCTCGCGATGCTCGGCCCCGAACCGACCAAGTAGCTAGGCCGGATTCGCGATCGTCACGTCGAGCGGCTGCAGCCCTTCGATCGTCACGCGCAGCACATCGCCGACGGTGACCGCACCGACACCCGCGGGCGTGCCGGTGAAGATGAGGTCACCGGGGTACAGCTTCTCGAAGGCGCTGAGCTGCGAGATGATCTCGTTGGGATTCCAGATCATCTCGGCGATGTCACCGCGCTGCTTGGTCTCACCGTTGACGGTCAGCTCGATCGCGCCCTTGACGACGTGACCCTTGGCGACCGGCCGGATCGCAGCGAGCGGTGCGGAGAACGCGAAGTTCTTGCTCGTGTCCCAGGGGTAGCCCTTGTCGCGCGACGCCGTTTGCAGATCGCGACGCGTCATGTCGAGTCCGACCGCATAGCCCCACACGAGGCTCGGCGCCTCTTCGATCGAGACCGCCGCGCCGGCCTTGCCGATCGCGATCACTAGCTCGCCCTCGTAGTGATAGTTCGTCGACTTCGGCGGATACGGAATCGCGCCGCCACCGGGTACGAGTGCCTGCGGGAACTTCGTGAAAAAGAACGGTGGATCGCGATGAGGATTTCCGCCCATCTCCTGGGCGTGCGCCTCATAGTTACGGCCCACGCAGAAGATACGACCGACGGGGAAGCGGTCTGACGATCCTTCGACGATCGCGGTGGGTAATGCGGCGAGCTCGATCATGGGCCCACCGTACCGTTTCGGTTAGGGTGCAGCATGGATCTCGCGTCGCAGTTACTCGTGTGCCTCGCGGCCGCGGGGCTGTGTGCGGGCATCGTGCGCCGAGTCGCCATCCCGCTCCCGCTCGCGCAGACCGCGGTCGGTGCCGCGCTCGCATGGCCGCTCGGCATGCACTTCGAGCTCGATCCCCACACGTTCCTGCTCGTCTTGATTCCACCGCTGTTGTTCATCGATGGCTGGCGGATTCCGAAGCGCGACTTTCGCGACAACCGTCGCCCGATCCTGCTGATGGCCTTTGGCCTCGTCGCGGTGACCGTGATCGGGGTCGGCCTGATGTTCGATCGGCTCGTGCCCGCGGTGCCCCGCCCGGTCGCGTTCGCGATGGCCGCCGCGCTCTCACCGACCGATGCGGTCGCGGTCGCAGGCATCACCGGGCGCATTCCGATGCCGCGCCGGTTGATGACGATCCTCCAGGGCGAAGCGCTGTTCAACGATGCCTCCGGGCTCGTCGCGATGCGGGTCGCGGTCGCGGCGATGTTGACCGGTGCTTTCTCGTGGACCAGTGCGATCGGCTCGTTCGTGCTCGTCGCAGCGGGTGGCGTCGCGATCGGAATCGCCCTGACCTACGTCTTCTCGCATCTGCTGCGGATCGTGCTCGGCACCGGCGATGCCGAATCGGCGGGGCCGCGCGTCCTGTTGTTCCTGATCTTTCCGTACCTCGCGTACATCGCGGCCGAGCACTTCGGCCTGTCCGGTATCCTCGCGGCGGTCGCCGCGGGCATGGTCACGAATCGGTTCAACGTGATCGCCGCGGACGATCGCTCGACCCGGGTGCAGGCGCTCGCCGCCGTGCACATGGTCGAGGTCGCACTCAACGGCCTGGTGTTCGTGTTGCTCGGGCTGCAGATTCCTCACATCGTGCGCGAGGGGTCGACGATCGCGCGCGATGTCGGCATCACCTCGACCGCCCTCGCGATCGACATCGCGCTCGTGATCGGTGCGCTCGTCGCGATCCGCTTCGCGTGGGTGTGGTTGTCGCTGCGGATCACGCTGTTCCGCGCGCGCATTCGCGGTCAGCGGATGACCAAGGTCCCGCTGCGGTTGATCGTCGTGACCGCGCTCGCCGGCGTGCGCGGCGCCGTCACCCTCGCGGCCGCGCTCACGTTGCCACTCACCCTCACGGATGGCTCGGCGTTCCCGGCACGCGAGGTCGCGATCTTCGTGTGCGCGGTCGTGATCGTCGTGTGGCTCGTGGCCGCGAGTGTCGGCTTGCCGTTGCTGCTCAAGAACTTCGACCTGGGCCAAGACCCGGTCCGGTCCGACCCGCCTTGAGCGCCCTGAGCGCCCTGAGCGCCCTGAGGGCTTGCAGTGACAGATAGTGGCCGAAACGCGCGACGCTGATGTCAGGTCTTCCACTTATCACCGGGTCCGGTCTCACGTTTGCCTCGCTGTCTCCAGTAGTTACACCCGGCACGCCATTCGCTTAACATGGTCGCCAATGCCTGCTCGTCTCCACCTTGTCCTCCTTCCGCTCGCTGTTCTCCTCTTTGCCCCCGGGCTGGCGGCCGCGGATGACGATGACGCCCCGGCTCCCCCGCCGCAGCAGTACCCGCAGCAGCAGCCGTATCCGCAACCCGTCTACCCCGCGCCGCTGACGCAGACCACGCAGGGCACGTACGTTCCGCAGAGCGTCGCGATGTCCGGTCCGGAAGAGATCGACGATATCGAAGATGATCGCCGCGCCCCGGCCGGCTACACCGAAGTTCATCGCACCCGCAGGCACCTGATCGTGGGCGGCTCGGTGACGTTCGGCGTGACGTATCTGATCAGCGCATTCACCGCCTCGATCGGCCAGGACGCGAGTAACAACGGCCACAACGATCTCGCCCCCCTGTTCATCCCGGTTGCCGGGCCGTTCATCGAGATGGGTAACACCGACAGCGCGACCGCGAAGTTCTTCCTCGCGGGCCTCGGCGGTGCGCAGCTCGCGGGAGCGATCATGCTGTACTACGGCATCACGTCGAAGCAGCGCGTGTTCGTGCGCAACGACCTCGCTGGCAGCCTGCAGATCAAGCCGCTCGCCGATCGCAACATCCAGGGCCTCGCGCTCTCGGGTTCGTTCTAAGACCGATCCGCGACGTGTTAGCTTCGCGCGATGAGTCGCTTCGCGCTGCTGCTACTGCTCGCTGCAACGGCGTGCTCGTCCAAGAAAGCAACGCCGCCGGATCCTCAGCCGGTGCTCGTCCCCGAGACCCCGCTGCGCGGTGCCGAAGGCGACAAAGACATCCGCGCGCTCGTCAATGATCTGATCGCCGGCAAGGTCTGCGATCAGATCAAGAATCACTTCAGCGGACTCAAGGACGCCAAGCGCATCCACACGCTGGTCGGCACGATGTGGATCCAGGGCTGCAGCATCGCGAACGAAGGCTCGCACCTCGCGATCGCGGCATCCGGCATGGGCTGGGAGTGGGTGGACCAGACCCAGAAGAAGGCGGGCGGCACGTTCGTCGTCAAGCAGTACGTCAAGTTCTCGGTCACGGCGAAGCTCTCGGGCACGGTCGACCTCGCCTACGATCAGAGCGATCACGTCGTCTCGCTCTGGTACACGCCGACGGGCCCCGCCGACGTCCAGTTCAAACCGATCAACGAGATCGAAGTCGATCGCGATGGCGCGTGGTCCTCGATCATCGCCGGCGCGGGCTCGCTGGTCGGCTCCTCGCCCGAGGAAGCAGCGGACAAGGCCGCGGTGGAAAAAGGCACCTCCGCGGTCGCGCTCGCGAACGCGAAGGGGCTCTCGATCGCAGTCGATCTGTGTACGAACACGGTGCGGATGAGCGCGAAGCGGCAACCCAAGGGCAAGATGCCGCTGCCGAGCATCGGCGAGAGCGAGCGGATCGAAGCCGAGGTCCAGAACTTCGGCGTGCTGATCTTCGGGCCCTATCCTGCGACGGCCGGGATGACGATCGATGTCGAGGTCAAAGGTGGCAGCGCGCAGCTGTATCTCGCGTGCCTCGACCAGGGCGACGTGGTCGCGCAGGCCTTCCTCGACGCCAAGCCGAACACCGCGAAGCCGCTCGCCGGCGAGGTCATCTCCGGCAAGGGCGTGCTGCATGCGCCCAAAGAACGCTGCCCCGTCGTCGTGATCGCGCGCAGTATCCAGCCGACCCCGATCACGCTCACGTTTGTCCGTCCGGCCGCCGAGGCGCTCGCGTCCAAGGGCGGACCGCTGCTCCACTGCGCCAAGTAGCTACGCCGCTGGGAGCGCGATCGTGAACGTCGTGCCGACCCCGGTCTGCGACGCGACGTCGAGCGTGCCACCGTGTTTCTGCACGATGATCGAGCGCGCGATCGCGAGGCCCTGACCACTACCTTTGCCGACCGGTTTGGTGGTGAAGAAGGGATCGAAGATCTTGTCGAGGATCTCGGACCGGATGCCGCTGCCGGTATCGCTGATCGCGATCTTGACCCACTCGCCTGCGACCCAGGTCTTGATCTTGATCAGGCCGTGCTTGTTCGTATCGCCGATCGCGTGCGCCGCGTTGACGATGAGGTTGAGGAAGACCTGGTTGAGCTCGTCGCCGTGACACAACACATCCGGAATCAGGCCGAGCTCCTTCTCGACATCCGCGACCCCACCGGTCTCGTGATGACAGATCACGAGCGTGCTCTCGATCGCGGTGTTGAGGTTCGCGGGCGCCTTCGCCTCGGCACGATGCGAGGCAAAGTCTTTCGTGGCACGCACGATCTTGGTGACCCGGCCGAGGCCCTCGAGCGAGCGCGCCGCGGCATCACCGAGGTGCTCGCGCAAGAACGCCATGTCGTGATCGGCCTCGAGCTTGTCCGCGCGCGCGACGGCCTGGTCGTGCGGTACGCGCAACCCCGCTAGATCCTCGACGAGCTTGTGATAGTCGGCCATGCCCGCTTCGAGCTCCCGGATGCCATCAGCGAGGAACGTGCAGCTATCGGTGATGAACTGGACCGGTGTGTTGATCTCGTGCGCGATGCCAGCGGCGAGCCGACCGATCGCTTCGAGCTTCTGCGCCTGACGGAGCTCGATCTCCATCTGTAGGCGCTGCGCGATCTCCTCGCGCAGTTGTTCGGCGACGCGCTTCTCGGCGGCGGCGGCGGCGCGCAGCTGTTCGTTCACGGTGACGGTGTTCCAGAACTCGCGCCCGGCAACGGTGCCGAGCACGACCGTATAGACCAGGAAGATCGCGTGCAGTGCCCCGAAAGCCGGCACGCCGTACCCCGAGGCGGCAGCGATCACTCCAGGCAGCGTCAACACCGCGAGCCCAGCCTGCTGGATCCTCGCGTGAGGTGCGAGTGCAGCGATGCTGCTGGAGGCGATGCCACACAGGAGGAACGCGTAGATCACGGCCGACAAGCTCGCGCTCGCCCGCACCTCGACGCCCGCGACCGCGAGGCCCCACAACAGGTTGCAACCAATCGCACCGATCGCGAGGAGCGCGAGGTTGCCGTGCGCCGCCGGGTGCGCGAGCGTACGGTGGCGCGCGTAGATCCGGATCCCGAGCGCGAGCGCGAACATGCTGCCGACGAAGGCGAACGGGAGGCCGAGCGCGTGCGGCGCGAACAGCTCCACCGTGGCGAGCATGAGCACGTGGCCCGCGGTCCCCGAAAGCGATCGCTTCGCGAGCTCGGTCGCGGCCAGCTGCGCACGTGGTGACACAGCCATCCGATCGGAATATCGACCGAATTGGGTATTCGTTGACCGGTCTAGTTTGCCGTCTTCGGGCACCCCCGAGGGCAGCCGCTAGTTCTGCTTGCCCGTGTTCGTCTCCTTGACGAGCGCAGCGTCGAGCGCCTTGCGGATCGGACCATCCGGGCCGAGTACGGCATCGAGCTCGCCGCGATCGAGCGCGGCGAGGCGGGTCGTAGCGGTCAGTGCACGTGCGGGGACTTGGCGCGCGGCTGCGCCTCGAGCTCGGCCATCTGCTCGCGCAGGACCCAGGTCGGCTCTTCGAACACGTCCTCGACCATCGAGCCGAGCTCCGGCGGACCGGCCGCTTCGGCGCGCGCGATCGCTTCGCGCACGTCCTTCTCGATCGTCTCGGCCAGCGCCTCGCGCTCGCCCTTCGCGAGCAAGCCCTTGTGGGTCAACCACACCTCGGCGCGGCGCAATGGATCGCGCTGATGGCGCCAGACTTCGGTGATCTTCTCGTCGCGATACCGGGTCGGATCATCCGAGCTGCTGTGCGCGCTGACGCGATACGTGAGCAGCTCGATGAACGTGGGACCATCACCGCGACGTGCCTTTTCGGCCGCATGCGAGACCGCATCGTAGACGGCGAACACGTCGTTGCCGTCCGCGCGCAGCGGCTCGATCCCGTAGGCGAGCGCCTTGATCGCGATGGTCTCCGAGGCGGTCTGGCCCGAGCCCGGCGTCGAGATCGCCCACTGATTGTTCTGGCAGATCAAGACGACCGGCACCTTCATCACGCCCGCGAAGTTCAGGCTGACATGGACATCGCCCTCGCTCGTGCCGCCATCCCCCATGTAGCCGAAGCACGCGCGATCCTTGTCGCCCTTGATCTTCATCGCCATCGCGATTCCGACCGCGTGCGGCACCTGGGTCGACACGCAGGAGCTCATCACGACGTAGTGATGCTCCTTGTCGCTCGGGTGACACGGCATCTGGCGACCCTTGGTCGGATCGGTCGCGCTTCCGAAGATCTGCGAGATGTAGCTATCGAGGGTCATGCCTCGATAGAGGCCGACGCCCGCTTCGCGCAGCGCGGGCACGATCCAATCATCGGGCTTGGTTGCGGCGGCCGAACCGACAACCGCGGCTTCCTGGCCCATCGCTTCACCGTAGAAGCTGATCCGCCCCTGGCGCTGCAGCGCGATCATCCGCGCATCGGTGACCCGGATCCGCAGCATCGCTTCGAACATCTTGCGAGCGAGTGCGCGCCCCTCTTTGGTTTCGAACTTCGCGAGCGCCGCCTCGTCGAGGGGCGTGCCGTCTTCGCCGAGGAGTTGGTAAAGGCCGCGCGCCTTCGCGACATCATCACCGTCGAAGTAGCTGGGCTTTGCTGCGACCGCATGCGCCATGCGCGCAACCTACCACTACTACTGCGCGGTCCACCACGACCGCGACTCGAGGTCGGTGCACAGGATGTTCGCATGGTCGAGCTCGACCTGATTCATGTCGTTGAGCGTCCAATCGCCGTTGCCCACGTTTGGTGCCGTGCTGCCGTACGGCAGCTCGGTCACCGTGGAGGCGCCGGCCCGATCGTTCCAGGTCAGGGTAAATGGGGGCAGCACGTTGCTACCGTCGTAGCCCATGACGGTGCCATTCGCGTAGGTCGTGAAGCGACCCTCGATCACGCCGACTGGGTTGTTGACGCGCGCGTAGAACCCGCCGTTGTCGCAGAGGATCAGCATGTCCTGGCCACGCGCCAGGACCTGGTCGCCGCCGCCCGTGTACCCACCGCAGGTGCAGGCCGAGACGAAGGCAATCGCCAGAGTTGCAAGGGCAGCAAGCTTGTTCATGCCGACCTCTATCGCAAGGTTGGCGCCATTCCGAGATCAGCGATCTCGAAGAGTTAGCAGCCGCGAGTTGGTCGGGTCACAGTCCAACCTGACATCCGTGTCAGATCATCTCCATGAACATGGTCGTGGGGTCCTCCAGGAGGCTCTTCACGTCCTGGAGGAACATCGCGCCGTCCCAGCCATCGGCCAGACGGTGGTCGACCGAGATCGACAGGTTCATGAGGTGACGGATCACGATCTGGCCGCCACGGACCGCCGGCTTCTCTTCGATCTTGTGGACGCCCACGATCGCGACCTCCGGGAAGTTGATGATCGGGGTCGCGAGCACGCCGCCGAGCTTGCCGAGCGAGCTGATCGTGAACGTCGATCCCGTGAGCTCCTCGCGCGTTGCGGTGCCGGCCTTGACCGCAGCGCCGAGCCGATCGATCTCGCTGGACAGATCGAAGATCGATCGCTTGTCGGCATCGCGCACGACCGAGACCGCGAGACCGTGCGGACCCTGCGCGGCAACTCCGATGTGGTAGTAGCGCTTGCGCACGATCTCTTGCGTCGCTTCATCGAGTGACGCGTTGAGCATCGGCCACTTCTTGAGCCCGCTCACGATCGCCTTCACGATGAACGGCAAGTAGTTGAGCTTCACGCCGCGCTCGGCCGCACGCGGCTTCGCACGCTCGCGCACCGCGACGAGCTCGGTCATGTCGATCTCTTCGACGTACGTGAAGTGCGCGGCGGTGTTGACCGAGCGCGACATCGACTCGGCGATCTTCTTGCGGATGCCGCGCAGCGGGATGCGTTCTTCATCGCCGCCATGCGCGATCGAGATCGGGGCGTACCCCTTCGCGACTTGCGGCGACGACGACACGGTGCCGTCTTGCGCGCGCTTGACATCTTCGGTCGTGACGCGGTTGTGCTTGCCGGTCGGCGCGACGCGACCGATCTCGACACCGAGCTGGCGCGCGAGCCGGCGGGTTGCCGGCGTGGCGAGCACGCGCGAACGATCGCTCGTCGCATCGACGACTTCGATCGTGCTGGCCGGAGGAGGAGCGCCACGCTCGACCGCCGCACGCGGCGCCGCTGCAGCTGCAGCTGCAGCCTGGACATGCGCCGGCGCCGCAGGCTTGGGTGCCGGCGCAGTCGCACCGTCCTCATCGATCACGACGAGGACTTTGCCGACCGGACAAATCTCACCGTCCTTGAAGTTGATCTTCGTGACGGTGCCGGCACGTGGCGAGGGAATCTCGACTGTCGCCTTGTCGGTCATGATCTCGACGATCGGCTGGTCGAGCTTGATCTTGTCGCCGACCTTGACCTTCCAGCTAACGATCTCGCCCTCGACGACGCCTTCACCAATGTCAGGCAGGTGGAATTCGAATGCCATCGTTACCACTCCAGCGTCTTGTGGACCGCGCCGAGGACGCGCTCCGGGTTGGGCAGATATTCGTGTTCGAGGGTGTAGGGAAACGGCGTATCCATGCCAGCGACGCGCAGGATCGGGGCCTCGAGCGACGCGAGGACGCGCTCCTGGATCGAGGCGACGAGCTCGGCACCGAAGCCGCAGGTCTTGGGCGCTTCGTGAACGATCACGCAGCGGCCGGTCTTCTCGACCGACGCGCACACGGTCTCGATATCGAACGGAACGAGCGTGCGCAGATCGATGACTTCGATCGAGACGCCGCGCTCGGCGCCGAGCTTCGCGGCTTCTTCGGCGATCGAGACCATGCCGCTCCACGCGATCACGGTGCATTGCGTACCGGGATGCACCACCTTCGCGACGCCGAGCGGCACGGTGTAGTCGCCCTCGGGAACTTCACCGCGGCTCGCCCGATAGATCCGCTTGGGCTCCATGAACATCACGGGATCATTCTGGCGCATCGCGGCCAGCAACAACCCCTTGGTGTCGTACGGGTTCGAAGGCATCACGACCTTGAGACCCGGGGTGTGGCAGAACAGGGCCTCGGGCGACTGCGAGTGATACGCGCCACCGCGGATGCCGCCGCCGACCGGCGTGCGGATCACGACCGGGCAGGAGTACTGGCCCCCAGACCGATAACGGAACTTCGCCAGCTCGTTGACGATCTGATCGAACGCCGGAAAGATGAAGTCGCTGAACTGGATCTCGGGCACCGGTCGGAGGCCGTAGAGCGCCATGCCGATCGCGGTGCCGATGATACCGGCCTCGGCGAGGGGCGTATCGATCACGCGGTCCGCGCCGAACTCGTCGAACAAGCCCGAGGTCGCGCGGAACACGCCACCGAACTTGCCAATATCCTCGCCAAGCACGACCACGCGCGGATCGGCTTTCATCTGGGTCCGCAACGCATCGCGGACAGACTCGAGAAGGTTCATGACGGGCATGACCGGCACCCGCGTGTTACGTGGACCGTTCCGTAGTGTCAAGGCGGCCCACCAGGTTGCGTTGGCGCAGCGCGGCGGGGATAGTCAGCCGTGATCTGGATCCTGCTCGTGGTGCTCACGGTGCTCGGTGGTACGGCCGCGGTCCGGATCGCCACGAACGAACGTAAAAAGCTCCCCGCCGCCACGCCCAAGCAGCTCTCCGGTGGCGGCAGCGACACCACGAGCCTGCGGGAGAGGGGCATCGGCGAGGTTCGGGTCGACGACATCGTGACGATCGATTCGAAGGACTATCTCTGCGAAGGCGTCATCAACTACGACGAGGACGGCCATCGCTGGGTCGCCGCGCGGTGCGTCGACGACAAGGTCGTGAAGTGGCTCGTCGTCGGCCTCGAGCGCAGCGGAGCGCACTCGACGCGCCTGCTGGAGCAAGATGCCGAAACCCACATCACGGGTTATCCACCCGAGGCCCTCGTCGTCGGCGAGCTGCGCTACGCGCTCGACAAGCGCGGCACCGCGACGTGCGAGCTCCGCGGCGACGTCGGCGGGCTCGGCGACCTCAAGAAGGATCGCCCCGAGGGCCATGTCGAGCGTTGCCGGTGGTGGCTGTACAGCGCACCCGGCGACGACACGCTGGTCGTCGAGCAGTGGGGCTCCGACTACCGCGTGCTCCGCGGCAACAAGGTCGGCGACGGCGTGATCGAGCTCATGCAGGCGAGCTGACGCTAGCGCGGAAGATCAAACGTGAACGTCGAACCGTCGCCCCAGACCGATTCGACGACCAGCTTGCCGCCGTAGGTCTCGACGATGTCGCGCACCACGGGCAAGCCGAGGCCGGTGCCGCGCTCGCCCTTGGTCGTGAAGAACGGCTCGAAGATCCGTTCGAGCGCATCGGGCTTGATCCCGCTGCCGGTATCTCGCACCGAGGAGAACACGCGCTTGTGGTCGCTGCTCGGCCGCACGGTGACGGTGATGACGCCATCGCCGCTGATGGCATCGACCGCATTGATCATGAGGTTGACGAGGATCTGCTCGATACGCGTGCGATTGACCGTGACGGTCAAGGGCTCGCTGCCGAGCTCGAGGACGCACTCGACACGACCGAGCTTACCGGCCTGGCGCAGCATGGTGGTGATGTCGCGGACGAGGTAGTTGAGATCGATCGGCCCGACGTGGTCCGGGCCGGGCCGGGCGAGCTGCATGAGGCGTGCGCCGTGCGCGGTGATGTGCGTGCCGACGCGCTCGAGATCGGGGAGCATCTGGCGCGCGACGCTCTCGATATCGTCGCCTTCGGCGAGCGCCCGCGAGAGCTCGTCGGTCGCGGAGATCTGGATCTGCGCGATGTTGCGCAGCTCGTGCCCGACACCGCCGGCGAGCGTGCCGAGCGTGGCGCGGCGCTCGGCGAGCTGGAGCTGCGAACGTGTTTGCTCGAGCTTCTCTTCGACCGACGCGTTCGCGGCGCGGAGCTCTTCTTCGACCTGCTTGCGGCGCAAAATCTCGGTCTCTTTGTCGAGCAGCAGCTGGCGGAGCTCGCGGACATCGCGCGCGACGAGGACGATGCCCTTGAGCAGGCCGCTCGCGTCGAGGATCGGCGAGCCGGTGACCGACACCGGGATCTTGGTGCCGCCTTTGGTGACGAGCCACGATTCTTCACGCCGCAGGATGTCGCCATCTTCGATCCGGCGTCGCACGACGGTGCGGAGGCCCGAGCTATCGTCGATGAGCAGCTCGGAGATCGTCTTGCCGATCAGCTCCGGTTGCGAGAAGCCCGTGAGGTTCGTCGCGCCTGAATTGGCGAGGGTCACCCTGCCCTCGGGATCGATACCGAGCACCGCGGTATCGACCATCGCTTCGATCACAAACTCGAGCACTACGGCGTCATCCTAACACGCGAGAAAGTAGGCACTAAAGACCCGCTGTCGGCCCCGATGACCGCCCACATGGCAGGACGCCTGCTACCTTAGAGAGAGTGAGCATCACGCGGCGCATTCTCGAAGGCGCGCAATCCGGGTTCTCCAAGCTGACCTCGCTGGTGATCGTCGACGACGATCCTCTGAGCAACGTCGAGAGCGCGGCGTTGCAAGCCGAGCTCTCGGCACGCAAAGCGGCGCGCAGCGCGACCCGCCAGCCGCTCGACAATCCGCTCGCCAAAGCGGCGCTCGGGAACCCGGCTGCACGTGCGCAGCGAGACCGTGCCGCCAAGGAGCGACAGGGTCGCGTCCATCGCGAACGTGACGAGCGCGAGACCAAGCAGCGCCAGGCGAATGACGATGCGTTCCGTCGGATGAAGGAGCAAGCGGCGCGCGGCGGTGGCAGCGCGTGGACGCCACCCTCGAGCTCGTCGTCGGGTTCGGGCCCCTCGAGCTCGGGCGAGCCGCGCCGCCCGCCCAAGCCGGGAAGTAGTGAAGCGCAGCTCGCCGAGTGGTATCGCGTGCTCGACGTCCAGCCCGGCGCCGAGATGTCCGCGATCAAGAGCTCGTACCGCCAGCTGATGCGGAAATATCACCCCGACATGCACGCCGGAAATCCGGGCAAGCAGAAGGCCGCGACCGAATTGAGCATGCGTGTAACAGGTGCGTACAACGGGTTGGTGCAGCACCTCGACAAGAAGTAGCTCGTGGTACTACGCGGCTCGTGGACGCACAGAGCTCCGCCTCGAAAACTGCGTTGATGGTGTGTGCGTATCGCGCGCGCGCGAGCCGCTGGCCAACGCCCCTCTTCAACGATCCGTGGGCCGCGCAGATCGCGGGTAGTGTAGGCGAAGAGATCGCCCAGCGCCTCGATGCTCGCTGGCCGCCGATGGAGACCTGGCTCGCACTGCGCGTCGCCTACCTCGATCGCCTCGTCGGCATCGCGGTCGATTCCTTGTCGATCCGCCAGATCGTGATCCTCGGCGCCGGCTACGACACGCGCGCGGCACGCTTGCCACGTGCAGGTGTCCAGTACTTCGAAGTCGATCATCCGGCGACCCAAGCGGCGAAGCGAGAGGTCGTGGCGAAGCTGCCGGGCTACCCGATCGAAGCCGCGCGCTACGTCGCCTGTAACTTCGAAGTCGAGGACCCGATCGAGCGGCTCGTCGCGAACGGCTTCGACAAGGCCGAGCCCGCGCTGATCGTATGGGAAGGCGTCGTGATGTACTTACCGGAAGCCGCGATCCGCGCGACCGCGACGCGGCTAGCGAGCGAGCTCCATCCGAGCTCGGTCGTCGCGTTCGACCTGTTCGGCAAGCGGATGGCGATGCAGGACGTCCCCGATGCGGACAAGCAGAGTGTGTCGTTCGTCAAAGAGCTCGGCGAACCGATCTTGTTCGGCAGCGACGACATCTTGCCGCTGCTCTACGAGTGCGGGTTCCGGTGGATCCGCTCGCGCGATTTCAACGAGCTCTCCGTGGAGCTGATGGGCGACTACAAGCGCGAGCGGTTCTTTCGCTTTCAGCACCTCGCGCTCGCCGCCGTGCGCACGCCGGTCGCGGGATGGCCCTGACCAAGAAATACCTGCCGTACGCCCTGATCGCCGCGCTGGCGATCACGATCGCGTGGGGCTTTGCCGCGACGACGTTGCGCGTGAATCCCTCGATGGGGTTGCCGCTCGACGACAGCTACATCTATCTGACCTACGCCAAGCAGTTCGGGCGCGGGCAACCGTTCACGTATTACCCGGGTGGCGGGTACTCCGCGGGCTCGACCAGCGTGCTGTGGCCGATGTTACTCGCGCCTTTCTGGACGCTCGGGGCACGCGGTCACGCGCTCGTGTGGGTCTCGTTCGGCATGTGCTCTGCGTTCTTGACCGCGGTCGGCCTCGGCTGCTTCCAGTTCGCGAGCAAGGTCTCCGGCAACCGCGTGACCGGGGCGCTCGCCGCGGTGATGGCGCTCGTGATCGGCCCGTTCGCGTGGAGCGCCCTCGCCGGCATGGAGGTCGCGTTCGCGGCCGCGCTGCTCGTCGCGACGCTGCTCTTACTCGCGAAGGAACCTACCAGCGGTCCGCCGAGCTGGAAGCTCGCAATCGTGCTCGCCGCGACCTCGCTGTCGCGTCCCGAGGCCACGCTGATCGTCGTCGCGATCGTTGGCTGGAACGTGCTCGTGCGGTTGCGCGCGCGCGCCTGGAGCGATGCCGCGCGCTGGCTAGTTCCGCTCGCGGCGCCGCTCGTCTGGGTGCTCGCGAATCGGATCTTCGCCGGGAACTTCTTTCCGAACACCGGCGTGGTGAAGAGCCACTTCTATCTGCCGGGCTTCACGTGGGCGTACTGGCGCGAAGCCGTCCTCGCGCAGACCGGCGCGCTCGCGAAGGCGTTGTTCTGGGCACCCGAGAGCCCGTTCTTGTACCCGCGCGTGATCGCGGTGCTGTTCGTCATCGGCGCGGTGCGCGTGATCCGATGGGCTCGGCGCGAGCAGCGCACGCTCGTCGGCGTGGTCGCGGTGGTCGCACCGATCGCGTTGATGCTCGCCGTCGTCGGCACGTCCGGTGTCGGTGGGTGGAGCGTGCAGAACCTGCGCTACATCGCGACCGCGATGCCGCTCGTCGTGCTCGTGGCGGCGTGTGCGCTCGCACCGCCGAAGATGCTCGAGCGCTCGCTCCAGCGCACCACGTGGCTCGCGGCCACGGGCGTGCTCGGCCTGGTGTTCGCGTACTCGGCGTGGAGCGGCATGAAGGACAACATGCTGCTGTTCGCGCAGGGCGCGATGGATACGAACGCGCAGGTCGTCACGATCGGCCACTACCTGCACGACAAGCTGCCGACCGCCCGCGTGATGTTTCACGACGCCGGCGCGATCGCTTACTATGGCGACGGCGAGGTCTACGACATGCTCGGCTTGGTGACGAACGATCAAGCCGCGATCGCGAACAATGGTCCGGGCGCGCGGTTCGAGTTTCTCGAGAGCCTGTCACCCGCCGAGCGGCCGACGCACTTCGCGTACTACCCGGGATGGATGGGCAGCGCGGAGTACTTCGGCGAGGTCGTGCTCCACACGCCGTTGCGTCCCGGCCTACCTACGAAGTTGCATCGCATCGTCGGCGATGCCGACATGGAGCTGATCGTGGCGAACTGGGATCACGTCGGCACCGCCGAGCGCCCGCTCAACGATCACACCGGCTGGAAGGTCGTCGATCGGCTCGACATCGCGGATCTCGCGAGCGAGCACGGCCACCACTGGGTCGGTGGGATGGGGCAGCGCCACTTCGGCGATACGACCGCCCACTGGTCGATGGTCGAGCGCGAGATCGGACCCGCCGGGCTGCTCCTCGACGGAGGTCGCACGATCCGCGACACCACCGGCGAGCGCTTCACGATCACGATCGATCCGGTGAAGCCGACGCGCGTCGTGATCCGCACTGGCGGTCAAGTCAGCTACTCGCACCACGAAGCGATCACCGCACCGATCACGCTGAAGTTGTTCGCGGGCACCAAGGAGCTCGGCCACCTCAAGATCTCTGCGCCAGGTGGCGTCTTCTCCGAGCTCGCGTTCAACCTCCCGCCGCGGTTGTTCCACGAGCAAAAGATCGAAGTGCGTACCGAGACCACCGGTCCGTATCGGGTGTTCCACTGGTTCGTGCTGCAACCCGAGTGAGCTGAAGCAACGAAGCACCCGCCGGGTGCGACACCCATCTCGGGTGCGACATCTCCACCCGAGCCTCGGTGACGTCAGGCGTCAGCAGCCTGGCGTGGCCCGATGGAGGCCTCGCGCGTACTCGTTGATCATGCGCCGCCTATCACTCCTCGCCGCCCTCGGGGCGATACTTTCGGGTTGCCTACATTCCGGGTCGCACATCTCCGCCGAGGGGACCGTGCTGGGCCGCGTGGTCATCTATCGCAATGGGGTCGCGTTCTACGAGCGCCGCGCCACGGTGGTCGATGGTCGGTTGGCGGTGCACGTACCGCGGGACCGCGTCGACGATTTCCTCAAGTCGCTCACGGTCGTCGACCCCGTCACGAAGAAGCCGCTGTCGGTGAGCATCCCGCGCAAGGAGGCAGATGACGGCAGCTACCTGACGATGACGCTCGAGACCGCAGATCGCGGCCGTGCCGACGTGCTGTTGACCTACGTGACCGAGGCGCCGGCGTGGAAGCCGAGCTATCGAGTCGTGGTCGGCGACAAGGGCAAGGTGATGCTCGAAGGTTGGGCGATCGTCGACAACGTCTCCGGCGAAGATTGGAAGGGCGTGCTCGTCGGCGTCGGTGCCAGCTCGGCGATGTCGTTCCGCTACGACCTGTGGAGCGTGCGGCGGATCGACCGCGACCTCTTGCAAGGCGAGGATCGGTTCGCGGCGGCGCCACCGACCGGCGTGTCGCCGTACGACGCCGATGGCGGCGAAGAGATCGGGCGGCTCGATACCAGCGAGGTCCGCGCCGATGGTCGCAGGTACGAGATGGCGAGCGATCAGCTGCCAGCAACGGGCGGCCTGATCGCGGGCGTGCTCACCGATGCCAGATCGCATCAGCCACTCGCCGGCGTCACGGTGATCGCGACGAGCCCGGCCTCGAAGGAGACCCTGACCGCGCTCACCGACGAGCGCGGCAACTACCGGATCGAGGCGCCCGCTGGCAGCTACACGATCGCGTTCTATTACGCCGACATCACGCTCGAGCGCGCCAACGTCGTCGTCAAGGACCACAAGCTCGCCTCGGTGTCACAGGCGATCGATCAAGCCAAGCGTGGCGGCGAGGTGATCACGGTCGCGGCGTCCGCTCCCACCATCGAACCGACGAGCACCACGCAGGGCATCGCGGTCACGACGAACTACACGAAGAGTATTCCGGTGCCACGTACGTTCGAAGCTTCGCTCGGCGCTGCGGCGGGGTCGCAAGGCGATGCGTACTCCGTCGAAGGCATCAACACGA
>JANXOP010000134.1 GCA_025357755.1 Kofleriaceae bacterium
ATGCCGAGGTGCGCGGCCGCCGCGAGGACGAGCTTGGTCCACGCGGTGACCGCAGCGCGCGCATCGGGCGAGTGCACGAGCAACGTGATGCCGGGCCGCTGGGGCCGGAGTGCGGCGAGCACCCAGAACAAGTCGCGACGGAACTTGTGGCGCTGCGCGATCGCCGCATCGATCAGCTCGACCGCATCGATATCCTTGGCGAGGGCTTCGAGACACAGCTCCTCGGCGGTGCGCAGCTCGCCTTGCGCGGAGGCGACGGTCACCCACAAGCCCGTCAGCCGCGCGTGCTCGCGCGTGAGCCGTGCGATCTCGGCGCCGGGCAGCGCGGTCTTGCCATCCTTCTTGCGCGCGGCGGTCGCGATCGTGCCCTCGAGCTCGCTGATCGTGTGGTGCACGGCCAGGGCTTTCGGCAGCGCGAGCTCGCGATCGGTATCGCGGCGTAATTCACCGAGCGCGGAGGCGCTGCGCGCCATCCGTCGACCGGTCGCAGCCGTGCGTCGCCACAGCGTGAGCTCGACATCGCCGCGCAGCTCGGCGAGCTTCGCGCCCTCCGCGCGCTTCGGCATCGCCTCGCCGGGGGCACGCACGGTCAACGTGCCACCGTGGCCCGCGGCGCCTGCCTTCGCGAGCAGGCGTGCCGCCGGTGTGACGACCGAGACATCGATGTGGCGGCGTAATGCGCGCGCACCGAGCTCGGCCGAAAAGCCGTGCTCGGCGAGGCGGGCGATCGCATCCTTCGAGATGTCGAGCAGCACGCCGCTCTGCGTGAGCCCGCGACGTTCGGCGAGGCGACCGGTCGCGATCTCCGCGATCTTGGCGATCTCTGCAGGTACCAGGGGGTGAAACACGACGATCTGATCGAGCCGATTGACGAGCTCGGGACGGAACGCGGCGAGCACGGCATCGCGATAGCGCCGCTCCTCGCGTTCGTCGTTCGCGATGTGCGGCGCGATTCCGAGCGTGCCTTTCGCGCTGCGCGTGCCGAGGTTCGAGGTCAGTACGATGATCGCATTGTGGAAAAACGTCGTGCGACCGCGGCCGTCGGTGAGCCGCGCCTCGCCGAGGACCTGCAACAACAAGTCGAAGACCGAAGGATGTGCCTTCTCGATCTCGTCGAGCAACACCACTCCGAACGGTTGACTGCGCACCGCGGAGGTCAGCCGGCCTTCACCGTCCGGCCCACCGAACAAGCGCTCCGCGGCCCACGCATCGGTGTACTCGCTCATGTCGAGCCGCACCATCTTCTCGGTCGTGCCGAACAGATAGGCCGCGACGGCGCGCGCGAGCTCGGTCTTGCCGGTGCCGGTCGGGCCGACGAACAACAGGCTCGCGAGCGGCTTGTCGGCGGGCTGCAGCCTGGCCTTCGCGACGCAGATCGCTTCGGCCACGCGCTTGACCGCCGCGTCCTGGCCGATCATCCGGCGGCGCAGGTGCGCGATCACGTCGTCGCGTGAGAGTGCGCGGCTGTCGTCGACGAGCGCGAGCGGAATGCCGGTCGCCCACGCGAACGAGGCGTAGAGCTCGCTCTCGCCGAGCACCTTGCCGAGACCCTCGGCATCGCGTTCGGTATCGTGAGCGACGCGAAGCTCTTCGAGCAACCGGATCACCTTGCCGGGGAACGCGCGATAGGGGAGGTAGCGGCGCGCGAGGTCGACGGCGGTCGGCACCATCGCGGGTGCGATCTGCGGCCGCCCCTGCTGCATCTTCAGCCAGTACGCGGCCCAGGCTCGACCGGCCGCGATCGTGGTCGCCGGATCGGTCGGCGCGACATGCACGCGCGACATCGCGCCGATCAGCGACGCATCGTGGCGTTCGGCGCGATCGAGCGCGACCGCGGTGAGCTCACCGATCACGCGCACCCGGCCATCGACGACATGCCGGCGCAGGGCGGCGCCGAGCTCGATGCCGCCTTCGGCCGGGCGGTCCGCGAACAGTGCTCCGAAATCATCGAAGTAGAGGATCGCGTCGAGCGCCTCGGCGGCAGCGAGGACCTGTTCGACCCGTTGCTGCCACTCACCGAGCCCACTCGCGCCCGCGATCAATTCGCTCGCCGAGGTCGCCCAGATCTCGCGATCGTCGTGGGCGGCGAGCCACGCGTCGACGAGCGCGGACTTGCCAGCGGCTTCGTCACCGACGAGGAGCACGCTGCGCCGTAGCCGTTGCGCACGACCCGCGTTCGCGAGCGCGCGTTCGAGCTCGGCGAGGATCACGGCGCGCCCGACGAGCGGGTGTGGCGGGTCGGCGGCCGCGAGCTTGCGACCGGCGGCATCGAGCGTCGTGCGCGCCTGACGCTTGCGCTCCGCATCGGCGAGGCCCTTCTTGCTCTTCGCGGCAGCGAGAGGCGTCGTCGCGAGCTCGAGCTGCAGGGGCTCGAGCGAGCTCTCGGCCCAGGTCGCCAGCCGCTTCCAGCCGTCGAGATCGAGCGCGAGCGCCGCGGGCAACACCGCGATCTCGTCGCGGATGCGCTCGTGGAGGTCCTGCTTGCGGTCGACGTAGCACGCGTGATCCAGCACGGGGATGAAGACCCACGATCCGCTGATCTCGTGGCTGATGACCCCGAGCTCGACCCGCGGCTCGGGCACGACCACGACCGTGATCGTGAACCTCAGCGGTCGTGCGAGCCGATCCGGAACGCCCGTGCGCGCGAGCTCGACCTCGACATGC
>JANXOP010000152.1 GCA_025357755.1 Kofleriaceae bacterium
AGGCGACCGCGGTCGGCGATCCGTCGTGCAGCGGCAAGCCGGTCACCTACACGCTCGAGGTCAAGGCGGTCGCCGGCAACCCGCAGGTCACGATCACCGAGCCGCCGAAGTAGCTCGGCGCAGACGCCGCACGATCGCTGGTTCGATCGCGCCGGCGATGCGTTGAGGCGTGAGCGCGAGACCCACGGTCAGCGCGGATCGTCGACGACGGCGCGCAGCCGCTCCACCGCCTGGGCGTGGAGCCGGCACGCCCACGACCGCGAGATGCCGAGCTCCTCGCCCGCCTCGAGGAGGTTCTTGCCCTCCCAGTAGTGCATCTTCATCAACGCCTGCTCCTTCTCGGGGAGCCGATCGATCGCGGCGCGGATCTTTAGCGATGCGCGCCCCGCGTCGATCGTTTGATCGGCGCTCGGCGTCGCTTCGTCGGGGCGATCGAAGCCCTTGTCCTGCATCGCCTCGAGCGAGGTCACGTACATCGTCCGGATCGCGGCGAGCTCGCTCTTGACCTGGGCCAACGCCTCGGCACCTTCGGCCGGTTTCGCACCTTGTCGTGCGGCACCGGTTTCGCGCTCGGCGCGATGCTCCAAGAAGTCATTCGCGGCGCGCAGCGCGACGAGCCTGGCCCAGGTCCGGCGGGGCAGGTGCGAGGCCTTGCGCAGGCCATCGACGATCGAGCCTTGGACGCGGTACCAGGCGAACGTCGAGAACGAGGCACCCTTCGTCGGATCGAATCGCTGCGCGGCCTCGGCGAGGCCGGCGTTGCCGAGCGCGATCAGCTCGTCGAGCTCGACGTGCTCGCGCACGCGCGGAAAGATCATGTGGGCAGCCTTCTTGGCGACATCGAGATGCTGCTCGACGAGCCGCGCACGCTCCACCGAATCCACGAGCCGACGCTAGCACGTGTTAGCCTGCGGCCGTGGGGGTGTTCACCGCGCTCGGCGAACCCGAGCTCAAGGAGCTCGCAGCAGCGTTCGATCTCGGCACGCTGCAGGGCTGGAAGTCGATCGCCGCGGGCACGATCAACACGAACCTCGCGCTCGAGACCGAACGAGGTAGGTTCTTCGTAAGGCTCAACGAGGGGAAGGCCGAGGCCGATGTCGCGTGGGAAGCGCGGCTCGTCACGGCGCTCGCGGCAGCCGGCGTCCCGGCGCCACCGCCGCTCCTCGCGCGGGATGGCCGGCCGTATGCGGAGTGCCTGCGCAAATGGGCGAGCGCCTTTCCGTGGCGCCCGGGACATCACCTCGCCGCCGATCAGATCACGCCCGCGATCGCGGCGACCGCGGGCGCCGCGCTCGCGCAGCTCCACGTCGCGGGGCTGGCGCTGCCGGCCGGGTGGCGCCGCGGCAGCATCTACGATCATGATCATCTCGAGACCCGGTTCGATCGGTGCGCGCGCGTCGATGACAAGGCGCTGACCCACGCGTTCGCGATCATTCGCGAAGAGCTCGCGATCGCCAAGGCGTCGCTCGCGATCCGCAAAGCGGCGACGCACGGGATCATCCACGGCGATCTGTTTCGCGACAACGTCCTGTGGGAAGGCGAGCAGCTGTCCGCGATCCTCGATTTCGAGCAGGCCTCCGGCGGTAGCCTGGCGTACGACCTCGCGGTCGCGATCAACGATTGGTGCTGGACCGGCAAGCCCGAGATCGAGCTCGCGCGAGCGCTCGTCGCCGGCTATCAGCGGGTCCGACCGCTCACGGCTGCCGATCGCGCGGCCCTTCCTATCGAGCTCCGGGCCTCCGCAACGCGGTTCACGCTGACACGCATCACGGATGTCTATTTGGCAAGGGTCCCGAACCCCGAGAAAGACTTCCGTGCCTTTCTGGCGCGAGCCGAAGCATGGCGAGGCCCAGCACTTGGCCTACTTACGTCGTCGGTGTAGCTTCCGCGCGCTGGCTTCATTTCTGCACATGTCAAAGCTCGAGCACGTGATCAAACTTCCTGCGCTTCTCCTCTTCATCGGACTGTCTACGGTCGGTTGTGCCGCGAAAGTCGCGTACGTCCCCGGCACGCGGATTCCGTACTCCGATAACAACAAGAGCGTGCTCGAAGCCATCGAGGATTATCGCCTCGCAGTCGAGCGCGGCGACGCCGACGGCTTGATGCTGATGGCGAACAAGCAGTACTGGGAAGACTCCGGCACACCGACCGGCAGCGACGATTACGGCTACGAAGGCCTGCGCAACGTCCTGTTGAGCCGGCTCGCCCGCGCGAGCGATATCCGCTACTCGATGCGCTACATGGAAGTCCGCCAGACCTGTGGCGCGGGCAACCTCCACGCGGGCTGTCGTGCGGCCGTCGACGTGTTGATCGATGCGAGCTACACGATCACCGACGCGCTCGGGAAGCCGAAGCGCCCCGACAAGCGCGACCAGAACGAGCTCATCCTCGAGTACGACGGCCACCGCTGGCTGTTCATCAGCGGCATGTAAGCCGTTCTATAAGTGCCCGGTCGCGCCGGTCGCGCCGGTCGCGCCGACCAGGCGATCGAACGCCAGCCGCTTTTGCCAATCATCCGCGAGCAGGTGATCGGTCTCGTTCATCTCCGCGCCACGCATCGCCGCGATCGCGTGCTCGACGCGCTCCGGTTGGTGAGCGCGATAGCCGGCGACCGCGAGCCGGCGCGCCGCGAACCGCGTGAAGCTCGGGCCCGGTAGACCATTCGCGAGCGCGGTATCGAGCTCGGCGGCGGCGCTCTCCCACGTGCCCGCGTTGGATTTCTGGAGGCCGAGCAAGTAGTGACCGAGGCCGAGGTCAGGCTCGGCGACCGTCGCCGCGGTCGCACTCGCGATCACGGTATCGACCTTGCCGAAGAAGTAGTCGCGCAGGGCCGGGCCGGCGGGACCTTCGTGATGCAACACGAACGATTTCGCATCGAGCTGGCGGCGCTCGTCGAGATTGAGCGGTAACTGCCGCGCTCGATCGATCAGCTCGAGCTTCGCGGCCTCGGTGTCGGCGCGGCCGGCGAGGTGCTCGAGCGCTTCGGCGCGCAGCGACGACGTGATCGCCTGGTCGCCAGCGACGCCGGTCCACAGTGCCCGTGCTTCGGTGACCTCGGCGGCATCGCCGACCGAGAGCATGTCGCCGAGCTCGATCCGATGGCGCGGCTCGTCGGGCGCATCGGCGCAGACCACGCGCATGAGCTGCACGGCCGCGGGCCGATCGCCGCGACCGAGCGCGACGGCGGCCTGATCGCGACGCGCGGCGATCGCGTGAGGGCAGGGCCGCGCGAACACGCTACCGCCGCGGAAGCGCTCCTTCGTTCCCTCGATCACGTCGGGCGGAAGCGTGATCGCGGCGATCATCTCGCGCCACTCGGCCTCGAGCGTGGCGAGCGGCTTGGCGTAGACCTCGCCGAACTCGCCACCGCTGCGATAGAGCGTGCGCAACTTCTCGGCGCCGTACTTCTCGAGCAAGAAGTGCAAGAACGAGCCGGCGGTCTGATAGCTGCGCGCTGGCGAGACCGTGAAGAAGTTGATCGAGAGCAGCTCGCGGATCGAAGGCGACACGCCCATCACCTGCATCACGCGCACGGCTTCGTGCGGGGTTAGGCGATCGTAGCCTCCCGGCCAGTCGAGCGCGACCGCGAGGCCCTCGACGAGCCCGGGGCTGATGAACACGCCGTGCTTGGTCGCGAGCCCGAAGATCGGATCGCCGAATGCGCTCGCGACGACGTGTGCGATCTCGTGGCGCAGCGACGTGTGTGGGAACGCGCGATGATCGATATAGATCGCGTGGCGCCACGGCTTGGCCATCTCGACGTTGCGCGCGCCGAATAGCTGGGCCTTCTGCTCGCCGTTCGCGAAGTAGTACGACTCGAGCTTGCCCTCTGGTGCGGCGCCGATCAGCGCGACGACCTCGGCGTAACGCAACTCGTGATCCTCGGCGATCACGCCGAGGTCCTTTTCGATGTCGGGGGTCTTCGCGTAGTAGATCGTGAAGTGCGCGGTCTCGAGCCGACCGCCGAGCGCGGCCTGAATGTCCTCGGCGTCGACCGCGTAACCGAGCGTGCCGGCGTCGATCCGCAGTCCGATCGCGACCGCACTGGCGACGAGCGAGACCGCGAGCAGGGCGAGGGGCTTGCGGTTCGGCTGCGGCGCGCGCGTGACGCGATAGCTCGGCACGTCGAACCTGGTCGCGACGAGCCCGACAATCGCTATCACGGCCGCGAGTTGCTCGAGCCGCGACCAGAGCAGCGGCATGCCGAGCTTGATGTTCTCGTCGTACATGTTGCCGGGGAAGTAGCCGATCAACGGGTTGTAGATGAACACCGGCGGCTGGCGATAGAACCGCCAGAACCCGGCGACCGCGAGCACGACGATCGGCAGCACGACCGCGAACCAGGTCGAGCGATGCGGATACCAGTGCTTGGCGGTGCGCTGCCCGATGACCACGGTCAGGACGTGACCGATTGCCGCACCGAAGATCGCGCTCGGAAGAGGCAACAATGCGAACGCGCGAAGCCCGAACCACCAATCACATGTCGGCGCCCAGATCCCGTGCAGCGCCGCGACGATGCCAGGCACGATCACGATCGCCGCGACGAGCGCACAGGCACGTCCGACACCTCGCACCAGCGTCCGGACCGGAGCGCCCGTCCCACCGGTCGCAGTTTGCGCCTGGCGCGCTCGGCTTGCCCCGAGATCGAGGCCACACACCACGCCGAAGACCGCGACAACGAGCGCGTGCTCGAAGCCGAGCACCCCGAACAGGGGCACGAACCACAAGCCGAAACCGAGCGCCACGGCGAGGCCGAGCCAGATCCACCCACGTAGCATCATCACGAGTGCGCCCTTCGGGTGTTAGAGTCAGCCGTGGCCGAGGAATCGAGCAGCGCCGGCGGCAGCGAACGACGCAGCACGACGCGGCGTCCGATCGAGCTCAAGGTCGAATACAAGCGGCTCAACACGTTCTTCGCCGACTACACAAAGAACATTTCGCGCGGCGGCACCTTCATCAAGACAGCACGCCCGCTGCCCATCGGCACCGAATTTTTGTTCAAGCTCTTCATTCCAGGTCGTGACGAACCACTGACGATCCACGGTGAAGTTCAGCGTATCGTGACCAACGAAGATGTCGATGGCGACGGGACGCCCGATCAGGGCATGGCGATTAAATTCGTGTATCGCCAGGGCGATCCGCAAGCGGAGATCGCCCGCACCGTCGAGGCCATCATGAGCCACAGTCTCGGACCCAGGCTCTACTCGCGCTTGATGGATGTCGCTCAGAATAAAGATAAGAAAGCCAAGAAAGATCCGAAGGAGAACGGCTAATGCAGGTCAGTCGCTTCTTCCGATATCTCGCCCCGAACCTCATCACGCTGTCGTCGATGATCTTCGGGTTGGTCTCGCTGTGGTCGAGCCACAATGGCGACACGCCGCTCGCGGCCTGGATGATCATCTACGCGGTCCTCACCGATCGTCTCGATGGCCTCACCGCGCGCGCGCTCAAGGCGACGAGCGAGCTCGGCATGCAGCTCGATTCATTCGCGGATGCGCTCAACTTCGGCATCGCGCCGGCGTACATGCTGCTCTGCTACCTCGAGCGCCGGCCCGACTTGCCGTACCACGACGGCGGCACCGCCCATTATTTGCTGTTCGCCGCCGCCGGCACCTACATGCTGTGCGCGATCTTCCGGCTCGCGCGCTACAACATCATCGCTGACGACGAAATCCCGACGAAGATCTTCTTCGGCTTCCCGACCACGCTGACCGGCGGCCTGATCGCGATCTGGATGCTCGTGCTGCTCAAGTACGACCCGATCCAGTGGTCGACCGCACCGTTCGGTGGTGCGCGGCTGTTCGGCGATCATCTGCAAACGCCGCTCAACGTGTGGAAGTACCTCCCGATCGCGCTCGTGGTCGGCGGCTACCTGATGGCGTCGTCGCTGCCGATGCCGAAGGTCGGCATGACGAAGAACAAGATCGTCGGCTTCTCGTTGCTCGCGCTCGTCGCGATCGGATACGTGTGTGGCTTCGCGATGCACTACCCGGAGATCTGCTTCTGGATGCCGACGGGCTGGGCGCTGATCTTCTTGATCTGGGGCCAGGTCTCCTCGACGGCACGCGGGATGGCCCCACCCGCGCTGTTCCCGAAAAAGAAAGACGGCCACCTCGAGCGTGCGCAGGAGGACCTGCCCGATGTTGTGTTCGACGAGAACCAGAGCCCGCCGGGCTAGTCTCGCGACCGGGCGGCTCGTGTACTCGCGATGCAGCTTCGATCGAGTGCCACATGCCGTCGGTGAGCTCTACGGCGATCGGAACGTCGATATCGACGATGCGCCGATCGACCTTCACGACTCAGCCGCCCGCAATTCGGTCGATGCGGTACCTGGCGGCGGCTCGGCGAACAGCTTCCTGCGTTCGACGTCGTGATCGAACAGGTCTGCGTGCCGGCCCCAGTCGACCAAGGTGCGAAACAAGCGGTCCGGGTCTTCGTAGGGTAGGCGCAACGCGAGGCTCGACGTGATTATCTCCTCGTCCACTTCATGGCGATCGGCGCGTGCCAGCATTTCGAGGACGTCTTTGAAGATGTGGAGCTTCACAACCAACTCTCGGAACGACGTCTTGCGCTCGGGTACGCTCAGCTTGAGAAACCGCCGCCCCGAGTCGGTCAAGACCACGTCCTGCTTCGGGGTGTCGACGACATCCAACAACTCGGCCGCCTTCACCACCGCGAGCACCTTGCCGAACTCGCGGCCGATGTGCTCGACGAGATCGAACACGTCGTCCTGGCCACCGTGATCGTCGAGCACTTCGAGGAGGCCGATCACTTCGCTCGCGGTAGCGTCTGGTAGCGGTTCCCATCCGGGTTTCTTGCGCGCCACTTCGACGACCGGGTGATCGGGCATCTCGATCTCGGTAATCAGGGCGTGGATCTCGTCGACCAGGCGCTGAAACGCGGGTGAGCGGTAGTCGCGCGGGTACGGCAACGGGTTCTCGAAGATGTGTCGCACGCGGCCCGGCTTCGCGGCCATCACGACGATCCGTGTTGCCATAAACACTACCTCCTTGACGTCGTGGCTCACCATGAAGATGGTTTTGGGGTTCGTCGCCTTGTCGCTCCAGAAGCGAACGACTTCGCCGCGCAATGTTTCCGCTGTGAGCGCGTCGACCTGACTGAACGGCTCGTCCATGCACAGGATCTCGGGCTCCACGGCGAGAGCCCGTGCGATGCCAACGCGCTGCTTCATGCCGCCCGAGAGCTCGCGCGGATACGCGTCCTCGAAGCCAGTGAGTCCGACGAGGTGCACGACCTTCTCCACGGACGCGCGCACGTCGCCTGCCTTCATCCCGCGCGCGAGCAGCGCCTCTCCGATGTTCTCGGCGACGGTGAGCCACGGATACAGCGCGAAGCTCTGGAACACGATCGCGACGCCCGGGTTCAGCGCCGGCAACGGCTTACCGCGGTACAGCACCGTCCCGCTCTCGGGCTGGATCAATCCGGCCAGCACGCGCATCAACGTGGACTTTCCGCAGCCCGACGGTCCGAGCAGGGCGAGGATCTCCTCCTCGTTCACCGCGAGCGAGACATCTTCGAGCACCTTGACGGTCGCGCCGCTAGGCATCGCGTACATCTTCGTGACGTGCTGGAGATCGCAGAGCAGCGCGGGTTTCGACGGGGCTTTCTCGATGGCCATGGCAGATCCTATCGGCCCAGCGCGTACTTACGCTCGGCGAGATCGTAGAGACGCTTCCAGAACGTCCGGTTGATGAGCACGACGACGATCGCCATCGCGAGCACGCCGGCTGCGAGGAGCGCGAAGCGCCCGCTCTCCGCCGCAGTACTGATCAGGGCCCCGAGGCCCTTCGTGGTTTGCAACCTCCCGCCTGCGCGGATGTACTCGGATACGATGCTCGCGTTCCAGGCGCCGCCCGCCGCCGTGACCCAGCCCGTCACGAGGTGTGGGAATACACCCGGCAAGAGCACACGCTTCCAGCGCTGCGCGCGGGTGAACCGGTAGACCGTGGCCACTTCGTGCAGCTCGTTCGGGATCGACATCGCGCCGGCAATGACGTTGAACAGGATGTACCACTGGGTCCCGAGCATCATCAGAACGATGGAACCCCACGACAGCGAGATGTCGAACCGCGCGAGCAGGAGCAGCACGATCGGGAACAGCATCGGCGCCGGGAATGACGCGGCGATCTGGACGATGGGCTGGAGGATTCGCGATGTACGTGGGTGCGTGCCGATGTAGATACCCGCGGGAATCGCCCAGATCGATCCGAGTGCGACCGCAAGGGTCGTGCGCCCGAGGGTGTACATGCTCGCAACACCGATCGACGACCAATCGTCGGTGTCGAGCACGGCGAGGAGATGTGCGAGCTTCCAACCGCCCCACGCACACAACGCGATGAACGCGATGAGGGCGACCGAGGAGATCGCCTTGCCGACGCCCGCTGCTCTGCTCCGCTGCGCGCGCGCCACAAGCTTGGCGGCCGGCGCTTCGCGCGAGGTCTGCTTGATCCGATCACCGTGCTCGCGCAGCCATACATAGAGCCGCGTTCGCCGCAGCAACTCCAGGACCCACGACTTCGTGACGGTGGATGCGGCCGTGTCCTCGAACTTGAACTTGTTGGACCACGCGACGAGCGGTCGCCAGAACAACTGGTCGACGATCACGATCATCACGATCATCGCGATCACGGCCGCGACCATCGCGCCGTAGTCGTCGCGATCGATCGCGACGCTCATGTACGCGCCGACGCCTGGTAGTCTAAAATCCTTGTCCCCGAGCCGGAACGCCTCGTTGATGGTGAGGAAGAACCAGCCGCCCGCCATACTCATCATGCCGTTCCACACGAGCCCCACCGTCGAGAACGGGAGCTCGACGCGCTTGAACCGCCGCCACCACCCGAAGCGATAGATCGCCGACGCTTCGATCAGGTCGCTCGGAATTGCGCGCAGCGAGTGATAGAAGCTGAACGTCATGTTCCAGACTTGACCGGTGAAGATCATGAGAACCGCGGCCAGCTCGAGGCCGACGTTGGTGTTCGGGAACAGCGCGGCGAGCGCGAGTACCACGCCGGGCATGAAGCCGAGTACCGGGATGCTCTGCAGGATGTCGAGCAACGGCAGCATCACGCGGTCAGCGCCGCGGACCCGCGCGGCGACGTAGCCATACACGAGGGTAAAGAAGAACGACAGACCGAACGCGGCGAGCCCGCGGCACAACGAGAAAAACGTGTAGCGCGGCAACGCGCCGATCGAGAGATCGATCTCGAACGACGTGTTGACCGGAGAGCGCCACTGGGTCTCGACCGTGTACAAGCCGTAGAGCAGGAGGATCAGCAGGCCGAATACGAGTAGATCGATCCAACCCCCGCGCCGAGGGATGATCCGGGTCATCGACATCAGCGCGTCCCCGATCCGTGTGACGGGTCGCTTCGATTCTGGCGTGAGTGAAGTCATAATCATTCTCGCGTTCGGACCCGCGCGGTCACGACGCGCGCGAGCGCGCAAATATGGAAGTGCGAGGATCCAGCGGGTCGTGTGCCCCGAACGCGTGATCGGCGGAGGTGGCCGCCACGATCATAACGGGTCCGAAGGTCTCGCTCGCCTCGCTGTCGAGGTTGGGGGACCCGGCTCTCGCCGTTGCCCCTTCAGACAGCGCCTCTGATTCCTTGTTCGCAGTGTTCCGCGTGTTCCGCGGGTTCGAGCTGGAGCGTCACGTGGCCGATCTTGAACCGCTGTTCGATCCGCGAGCAGAGGTCGGCGACAAGTGTGGGCGAGCAGGTATCCCAGGGCACGATCAGATGTGCGGTCAGCGCAATCTCGGTTGTGCTCATGGACCAGATGTGAAGATCGTGAACTCCGGTGACACCCTGCGTTGCGCCAAGAAACGCTTCCACGTCAGTCGCATCGATGTGGTCCGGGACTGCGTCGAGCAGCAGGTTCATCGCTTCGCGGACCAGCTTCCAGGTCCCGACCAAGATGACCGCGGACACGACGAGGCTCGTCGCGGGATCGATCCATGACCATCCTGTCTTCCACACGACGACGCCGGCCACCACCACACCAGCTGATACCGCGGCATCTGCGACGAGGTGCAAGAAGGCGGCACGAATATTCATGTCACCCTTGCGGCCCTTTGCGAACAACATGGCGGCGAGCACGTTCAGCACGACGCCGATCGCGGCAACGATCGCTACGATGCCGCCGTCTACTGCGGGTGTATGGGTGAGCCGCTGGATCGCCGCCCAGACCACCCCGCCGATCGCGAACAAGACGAGGCCACCATTCGCGAGTGCGGCGAGGATGGTGGTGCGGCGCAAACCGTACGTGCGTCGTGCGGTCCGTGCGCGTCGAGCCAGCACCATCGCACCCCATGCCATCCCCAGCCCGACCACGTCTCCCATGTTATGGGCGGCATCCGCGAGCAGCGCGGTCGAGTGCGCCGAGAACCCCGCGATGACGCCGATCACGACGAAGGCCAGGTTCAGGAGCATCCCGAGGGCGAAGGCGCGCGTCATGCGGTCAGGCGGCGCGTGTTGATGCGCGTCGCCATGGTCGTGCCCTGCGTGCCCGTCATGGACCTCGGGCCGCGGAGCCCCATCACCGTGCGGCTTCTCGTCATGAACGTGCCCTGCGTGGCCGCGATCGTGATCCGGATGCTCAGGCATAGAGGTAGCTCTCTTTCGCGCCGCACACGATGCCCGCTCTCAGTAGACGTTTCACGGCACTCCTCCGGCGGCAGCGCCTTCCGCGGTGAGCGTAGATGTACAGCGTCATCGCCGCCTCTTGTGGGGATGCTGGTGGCCCGGCCGCGAGCCTCCGCCCTGTTCGACGTGCGCGAGGCAATCGTGGACGAGGTCACCAACGAAGTGATCGACCACGCGATAGCATGTCGTCCGCCCTTCCTCGCGCGCCGCGACGAGCCGCAGCAAGCGGAGCAACGCTAGCTGGTGGCTCAACGCGGACATCGAGAGGCCGAGCGCACGCGCCAGATCACCAACAGACATCTCCTCGTGCGCCAACGCATGCATGACGCGGATCCGGGTCGGGTTAGCGAGCGCCTGAAAAACCTCGCACGCGTTCTGGACCGCGTCCTCGATCGGCAGACCGGCGGTCGTGAGCTTGATCTTCCGCGCGTCGCGAGCGCGAGGCAAAGCAGGCTTGGCGACCGTCACGACCGACAAGCTAGCAACCGGCGCGCTTATTCGTCGAGTGAAGAGTTGATGATTGTTTCAAGTTACGAAACAAGAAGTCGACGCATGGCGGGCAGCTCATCGAGCCTGCCGATCGGGTCTCCCAGCGTCCGAACAACAGGTCCGTCGGCCATCTGACTCTATACTCGGGTATGGTATGTTGCGGAGATGGGCCATACGGCGCGCGATCGCGAAAAGCTGCTTCTCCGGATCAAGAGGATCCGAGGTCAGGTCGAAGGCATCCAGCGCACGCTCGAAGCCGACGGGGATTGCTTCATCGTTCTCCAAACGGTGGCCGCGTGCCGGGGCGCCTTGACCGGCTTGATGACGGAGATCATCGAAGGGCACGTGCGCGATCACATCCTCGATCCAGCCGAGGAACCCACCGCAGGACAGCGCAAAGCGTCGGAGCAGTTGCTCGAGATCGTCAGGGCGTTCCTCAAGTGACCGACGTGCGCAGCGTCTGGACGAAGCATGGCGAGGCAATCACGACGGCCATCTGCGCGCTGTTCGTGGTCCTAGGTTTCATCATTGCCCGCAACGGCGGGTCGTCCACCGTCTCGACCGGCCTGTTCCTGGTTGGCTACGTGGCGGGTGGCTACCGGCAGGCGATCGAAGGCACGACGAGACTCATTGTCGAGCGCGAGCTCGATGTCGACCTGCTGATGGTCGTCGCAGCGATCGGCGCGGCGGGCATCGGCTACTGGTTCGACGGCGCCCTCCTGATCTTCATCTTCGCCTTGAGCGGCACGCTCGAAGGGTACGCGAGCGCACGCACCCAGCGCGATATCGAGTCGCTGATGTCACTGAACCCGGAAGAAGCCACCGTGCTCCGCGCCGCAAAAGAGGAACGTGTTCCGGTCGACGCGTTGCGGGTCGGCGACGTCGTCATCGTCAAGCCTGGAGAACGAGTTCCAGCGGACGGTCAGATCATCGAGGGCGCATCGCTCATCGATCAGGCATCGATCACCGGTGAGGCCACGCCGGTTCACCGACAGGGCGGCGACGAAGTCTTCGCGGGAACGATCAACGGCCAAGGCGGCCTGCGCGTGAAGGTCTCGAAGCCGGCTGGGGAGACGGTGCTCGCGCGCATCATCGCAACGGTGCGGGAGGCGCAGGAACGACGCCCGCCGGCACAACTCTTCATCGAGAAGTTCGAGCGGATCTACGCAAACGTCGTCGTGCTCGGCGCGACCTTGTTCGTCGTGGTCCCGATCTTCGTGCTCCACTGGACCTTCGCGGATGCCTGGTATCGCGCCATGGTGTTCCTCGTCGTGGCATCGCCTTGCGCGCTCGCCGCGAGCATGATGCCGGCGCTTTTGTCCGCGCTCTCGAACGGGGCGCGCAACGGCGTCCTGTTCAAGGGAAGCACGTATGTCGAGGCGCTCGGCAAGGTGCGCGCGGTCGCGTTCGACAAGACCGGCACACTGACGACGGGCCGCCCGAGCGTCGTGGAGGTTGTCGGTGGCGAAGGTGCCGACGTCCCGAACCTTCTGTCGCGAAGCGCTGCGGTCGAGGCCATGTCCGAGCATCCGATCGGCGCGGCAATCGTCAACGAGGCGCGACGTCGCAACGCGGGCGGTCTGCTCGCCACCGATTTTCAATCGACTGTCGGGGTTGGCGCTTCGGCGACCGTGGACGGATCGCGGTGGCACGTTGGGAAGGCAGAGATGTTCTCCGTCATTGCAGAGTCGCTCCGCGCAGCCAAGGATCGGCTCGAGGCTGCCGGCGATACCGTCGTCCTGGTGGGCGACGACACCGCACATGGTGTGATCGCCCTGCGGGACACGATGCGGGCCAACGCAGCCGACGCGGTGCGAGCGCTTCGGCACCTCGGCATCGAATACGTGGTCGTGCTCACCGGCGACAGCGAAGGTCCCGCGCGCGTCGTCGCGAGCGCGGTCGGCGCCGATCAGGTTCACGCCGGTCTCTTGCCGAGCGACAAAGTCCGGCTCGTCGAAGAGCTACTCGCGCGCTACGGCTCGGTGGCGGTGGTCGGTGACGGTGTCAACGACGCCCCCGCGCTGGCGACTGCCACCGTCGGGATCGCGATGGGCGCGGGTGGGACGGATGTCGCGCTCGACACCGCGGACGTCGTGCTCATGGCCGATGACGTCGGGCGCATCCCATTTGCGATCCAGCTCGGCCGCAGGGCGCTGCGGGTCGTGAAGCAGAATGTGGTAGTTGCCGTGTCGGTCATGGTGCTGCTCGTATTCGCGGACGTCCTCGGCCGAATCAGCCTACCTGCCGGCGTCGTAGGTCACGAGGGGAGCACGCTGCTCGTGACGGTGAGCGGCCTCCGCCTGTTGCTGCAACTGCGCTCATAGGTGGACCCGTCAAATCGGTTGCGACACTCGTCACCCTGTTGGCGTCGAGCCGAGATCAACACGGTGACCCGTCGTTTGGGCCAACGGTCCCCGTAATCAGGAGCGCGTCGAACGAGGACGCGCAGCCCTCTTCTTGTTGCCCGTGGTGCTGTCGACCCGGGACCCGGTTCGTTCCCGTACGCTTGCGCCTCTCTTCACGCCCGGCGGAACGACTTCGCGGCGATGGTACTGAACATGATCGCGAGCACCGTCGACGTGCGCAAGGCAGTCATGCACGAGGTGGCCTACAAGGTCGTCGACCACGCGATAGAACGCGTTCCGTCCATCTTCACGACCAGCAACGAGACGAAGCCTACGCAGCACCGCGAGGTGTTGGCTCGCGACTGTCTGAGAGATGTCGAGCGAGCGCGCGAGGTCGCCAACGCTCAACTCGTCATGGGTGAGCGCGTGAATGATCGAGACTCGCAGGGGATTCGCAAGTGCCTTGAATACCTCCACTGCATTCGAGAGCACGACTGCGTCGGGACGGCCAGCACGGGCAACAGCGACGCGTCGAGCATCAAGAACATCCGGCAGCTCTGAGGGCTTCCGCTTCAAGGCCGTGACGCACTCCGGTTGTAGATCTCGACGCCCAAAATCATCCGCCATTCAGCCGCGCCGAACTGCTGGTGAATACCACCACCCAAGCCGAGCCTGATCCGGATCGACCGCTTTTCATCGATCGGGCCCTCGAGCCGACTGGAGAGGAGTCCCTCGATCGCGGTGCCGTCCGAACCGAAAAAGGATCGAAACGCCGTGGCGCCGAAGACCTCGGGACCGATGACAGCCGTCCAGCATCGCACGGGCAACTTCACGCCCGCAGCGGCGCCGAACAGAAATTCGCTCCCTTCGGGGCTACCCGGCGTTGGCGAGTCATCTAGCGGCCGGATATGAACGCCGAGCTGCGCAGCATACGTGAGCAAGCCCCGATCGCCCGCCACGAGCGCGCGGAGCATGGCGCGAAACGTCCCATCGGTGTCGTAGTCGTCGCGATTGCCGAACGGAACGAACAGCTGTGCGCTCGCGCCGAAGCGAAACGGACTCCCCGGCTCTCCGAGAATGCGAATGTCGGTGCCAACCCGAACATCCGAGATTCCGTCGGGGTTCGAGCCGGGGTACAGCGAGGGCCGCGTGAATGCGTTGCCAGCGATCATGCCGCTCTGGCCGCGGATCACGACGGGGGAGTCAAAGTTGAGATAGAACCGCCAACCCTCATAGGTGAGGGCGGCCCCGACGTCGGCGAACACTTCATCCGAAACGATCGCCAAGCGAGTCGTCCCGTCGGAGAGACGCAACGGGTTGTTTGCGTACCCGAGCGTGAACGACAGGTCACCGCCAAGTCCGTCGGGGATGTCGAGGTTGTCCATGACGAGCCAGCCGCCACCGGGCGCAGACGGATACAACCGCTCGACGGCGAACCCCTGAGGTTGCGCCGATGCAATGCTCGTATGCCCCGCAACGACGAGCATCACTGCGAGTCGGATGCGCTTAGAACTCGCCATGGACCTTGGCTCCAACGATGTGGATGGGGCCCACGCGGTCCGCGTTGTAGCCGGGGTTCCAGACCAGTTGATAGTCGGCGGCGAGCCACACCGCCTTTCCAAAATTCACGCTGTAGAACGGCTCGATCATGTTCTCGGCGGCCTTTCGCAAATTGCCGTCACCGATGAACTGGTCGATGCCGCCCATCGCCAGGTACTTGGCGTGAGCATCCGAGATCCACGAGGTCGCGAATCCGATCCCCGCCACATCGAATGGTCGATGCCACAGCGAACCCTTTGCGACGGCTCCAAACGAAAGATCTCGATCGGCCGAGTCGAACGCGTCGACCTCCGACACGCCGTCCGAGTACATCAACCGCAGGAACAGGCCGACGTCCTTTGCGACATACTGCTCCAGGTTGATGCCGACGCCATACTTGACGTTGACCTGGCGCACCCAACACAGGTCCGGCGCAGCGAAGTTGCCGGAGTGATAGTTGTAACCGGTAGTCGGGCAATCGCCGGCGTTCTCGAGCGGATTGGTCTGATACGCCGCGATCGCCTGATCGAAGCGCCCGCTGAGCACGTGGTTTCGATACCCGAGGACCCGTACCGCGCCGGCAAGTCCGTTGATCGTGTGATCGTGCTCGATCTCGAGCGAATCGCCGTAGCGCTCCCAGAACCGAAAGTCGATCGATTGCTGATTCGGATTCTTCGGCGGCAGAAAGCGACCAAGCCGCACCACCCAATCATCCCAGTAGAGCTCCGCCGCCGCCCCAAACGTGTAGCCACGCGCGTCCGCCGGGAAATCATAGGACGCGTGCGTCATGAACGCCTCGTCGAAGAATGTCTGACGCGGATCCCAGGTGACGTTGTTCTTGTCGAATACGTCGATCGCGGAGAAGTTCCCGACGGTCAACGTCAACCGTCGGCTCGCAATGGTGGTGCCGAGCTTGAGCGGGTCCGAGTCGACCACGACATCATGGCCACCGAGATCGAAGGTCTGATGAAGGTAGAAGCGCGAACGATAGATCGACGGCGCCGTGGAGCCCGTCTTCTGAAGCTCGAAGTTCTCCGTCGCACCGCCCAGCCCGTGCAAGTCCGACAAGGCGCGCTCCGTCAGCACCTCGGGCGAGAAGTAGATCTCGCCACCGCGCCACACCTTGAGTCCGAAGAACAACGTGAACGTGCCGGTGAAGCTGCGCTCGTAGTCGCCATTGAACGAGTTGGGACTGCCATTTGCGTTGGTGTACGGCGCGTGGAACGGGACCTTGAAGCTCGAGATGTACGTGAATTGACCGTACGCGTTCCAGCTCTCTTCCTTCAGATCGTGCAGTCCTTGATCCGACAGGACGTTCATCACGTCGAACGCGGTGTCGTCGTGCTTGGCAGGCGGAGCCGGCTGTGCGCCGGCGCGCGCGGCGACCAAGACGAGGCCAGCCGCGAAGCCGGCAGCTACGAGACGTGACGTGATCACGTGCGCTCGCTCGTCGTGCAGGTCGCGGCGTCGTAGCTGAGCCCTGTGAAGTCCTGAGCGAACACGCGTTGCGTGATGAAATCCGCTTGGGCTTGGCTCAGGAAACTTCCCGTCGCGCAATCACCGGCGAACGTCGTGTCGTCGACGGCGATCTCGAGCGTGTGATCGAGGCTCACCCAGAATCCGTCGCGAGATTGAAGGACGATGAACGATGTCGGCGTTGACGTCCCGCTCGGTTCCAGCCCTGGCGCGACGAGGACGTACGCCGTATTCGCCGAGGCCGGCGGGGTGGCCTGCGGATCCGAGGTGGAGCCAGGGGCGATCGGAGCATCGAACGAAACGGCCTGCCAGAACGCGCGGTAGATGACGTGCGAATTCGTCGGCGACGGCGGATACCGGTTGTCGATCACCACGTTCGTGCTCGGTGTATCGCAGCCGACCCCGACACAAGCGACGACGATGGCGAGACCATGTGAACGGAGCGGGCGCATGGAATGGGCTCTCACAGCGACAAAATGATGACGCGGGGACGTGACCTGTCTGTATCAGCGAGTTGACGAGCAGACAAGCGTCGCATGCACATATGCGCACCTTCGCAAGTGACACCTGCTGGGTCAAGCGACGCCGCTGCGCGTCTACGATGTGCGCGATGGTGAGGCGACACACCGCCCAACGAGGTGCCAGCGACCGCGCAGCTTCTCACCGCTGCCAAAACCTGCGCGCGCGACGATTTCTGGGTGCGAGGGAAGGGCCCTTGGGGACATCCCACGAGACGAGCACGCCATCGAGCGCGAGCCGGGAGTAATAGTGCAGCGCTCGGGCCTGAGGATGTTGAATCACGTAGATCAACGCTTGGACGGTAGCCTGTTGACGGCGGGAAACCGTCGCGCTACTCACAGCCACCCGGGGGTTTAGCTCAGTGGGAGAGCATCGGCTTTGCAAGCCGAGGGTCTGGGGTTCGATCCCCCAAACCTCCACGGAAGTTACGAGATTCGAGCGGCGGCGAGTCACCAATTAGTCACCGTGGCGCCGGTCCCCAGTAGGATCGGCGAATGACCATCGGATTTGCGGCGACCCTGGTCGTGGATGGCTGTTCCTCCTTCATCATGGTCGCAGACTCGCGTGCCTCCGCCCAGGACCAGAAGTCCGACCTAGCGCTGAAGACGTATTCGCTCGATCAGCGGGTCGGGGCGGTTGGTGCAGGCAATGCGATTTCTGGCATCACAGCGATCGAGATCACCCGCGACATCGTTGCTGACCACAATCGGCTCCAGCCAGACAAGCCCATCAACTTCTACAGCACCGTTCGGCTCTTCGCGTACTTCCTCGACAAGGCCGACCGAGATCGAGCTTGGAGCGCTGGGAGCGAGGTCGTTCTCGTTGGCTTCCTTGCGAACGGAAGTCCGGCGATGGCGAAGATCATCACGCG
>JANXOP010000157.1 GCA_025357755.1 Kofleriaceae bacterium
CCCTGCCCGGCTTCGACGAGCTCGGTCGCCGCGCGAACGTCACCGGTGCGGCGCGCGTCGGCTGGCCGGCACCGAGCGATCCGCACGATGCGATCGATGAAGCCGAGCACGATCTCGCGCTCCTCGACGAGCTCGTGCGCCCGCACCCCGGCCGCACCGCACCGATGGGGGCCGCGAACTATCTGCTGCACGCGAACCCCCACCTCGCACGCGCGCTGCGCTCGCGGTCGCGGCGGTGGGACGTCAAGTCGTGGAAGCCCGCCGATGGGTTCATCGTCTCGACGCCGGAAGCGCGCACGGCGCTCGCGGCACATGCGCCTGCCGCGCGCTCCTTCTCGCCGACCGCGCTCGAACAATTCGCGGCGTGCCCGTACAAGTTCGTGCTCCGCACGATCGTCCGGCTCGAGGCGCGCGCGACCCCGGCGCCGATCGAGGTGCTCGGGCCACTCGAGCGTGGCTCGCTGGTCCACGAGGTCCAGTTCGAGATCCTCGGCGAGCTCCGCGGTGCGGGTCTCTTGCCCCTGACGGTTGCCAACCTCGCCGATGCGCGCGACCGGCTCGACACCACGCTCGATCGCGTCGCGGCGCGCTACTACGACGATCTCTTTCCCGCGATCGAGCGCGTGTGGACCGATGGAATCTCGTCGATTCGTGCGGATCTGCGCGAGTGGTTGCGACGCATGGTCGACGACCCGCTCTGGGTCCCAGCCCGGTTCGAGCTCGCCTTCGGGCTCACCACCCAGGCCGGGCGCGATCCGGCGAGCAGCGACGAGCCGGTCGCCACCCCGATCGGCCTCACGTTGCGCGGCTCGATCGACCTCGTCGAGCAAGGGCCAAACGGCCTGGTCCGTGCGACCGATTACAAGACCGGCAAGGCGAAGGTCGCGCCGGGCTCGGTGATCAGCGGCGGCACGAGCCTGCAGCCGATCATCTACGCGCTCGTGCTCGAGGCCTTACTCCCCGAGGCGAACGTCGCCGGCGGCCGGCTCTACTACTGCACGTCGCGGGGTGATTTCCAGGACGTGATGGTCCCGCTCGACGATGCCGCCCGCGAGGCTGGCCGCGCCCTGGCCGCGACGCTCGGTCACCACTTCGAGCGCGGCTTTTTTCCGGCCGCGCCGAACCCCAAGGAGTGCACGTACTGCGACTACCGCCGCGTGTGCGGGCCGTACGAGGAGCAGCGTGCGCAGCGCAAGCAGACCGAGCCGCTCGTGCAGCTGAAAAAGCTGCGGGAGCGCCCATGACGTTTGGGGATGCCGAGGCGCGCGAAGCGATCCGCCACGACCTCGGAGCGACGCTCGTCGTCGAAGCCGCGGCGGGCACGGGCAAGACGACCGAGATGATCGCGCGGATCATCGCCGTGATCGCGACCGGCGCGAGCCGGCTCGAACAGATCGTGGCGGTCACGTTCACCGAGAAGGCCGCTGGCGAGATGAAGCTGCGATTGCGCACCGAGCTCGAGCGCGCACGCCAGGCTGCGAGCGGCGAGCCACGGCAGCGGCTCGAGGTCGCGCTCGCCGAGCTCGAAGTGGCCCGGATCGGCTCGATCCATTCGTTCTGCTCGGACCTCTTGCGCGAGCGACCGATCGAGGCGCGCATCGATCCGCTGTTCGAGGTCGCGGCTGATGACGAAGCTGATCGGATCTACAACGAGGCCTTCGATCGGTGGTTGCAGAAGACACTCGATGCGCCGAGCGAAGGCGTGCGCCGGATGTTGCGTCGCAAGGACCCGACCGCGCAGCTACGTCGTGCAGGGCGCTCGCTGATCGATCGCCGCGACTTCACGGGCGAGTGGCGCCGCGATCCGTTCGATCGAGACCGTGCGATCGATCAGCTGCTGCGTGACCTCGCGGCCTTCGCCTCGCTCGCCGATCGCGCGGATGATCCGAAGGATCGGGTCAAGCTGCTCTGCTCCAAGCTCGATCGCTGGTTCGCCGAGCTCGGTCGGCGCGAGGCCGTGCGCGATCGAGATCACGACGGGCTCGAGGCCGAGCTGGCCGAGCTCAAGAAGCTCTGGGAGTGGAAATCGAGTGGCCGTTCGCAGTACTTCGGCGCCGGCCTGCTGCGCGTCGACGTGCTCGCCCAGCGCGATGCGGTCCGCGCGCAACTCGAGGACTTCTTGGGGGCCGCGGATGCCGACCTCGCAGCGCGCCTGCATGGCGAGCTCGCGCCGCTCGTCACGGCCTACGAACACCACAAGGAGCGCTCGGGTCAGCTCGATTTCCTCGACCTGCTCGCGCGCGCGCGCGATCTTTTGCGCGACGATCCACGCGTTCGCCGCGAGATGCAGGAGCGGTTCAGCCACTTCTTCGTCGACGAATTCCAGGATACCGATCCCCTCCAGGTCGAGATCCTGATGCTGCTGTGCTCGGACGATCCCGCCTCCGCGAACCCGGCGACGATCCGTGTGAAGCCCGGCAAGCTGTTCGTGGTCGGCGATCCGAAGCAAGCGATCTATCGGTTCCGGCGCGCCGATATCTCGCTGTACGAGGGTGTCAAGCAGCGCCTGATCGGCGATGGCGCACGGCTGCTCTACCTGACGACCAGCTTCCGCGCGGTGCCCGCGATCCAGGCCGCGATCAACGCGGCGTTCGAGCCGGTGATGCGGGGCGAGGGTCAGGCGATGTACGTGCCGCTCGAGGGCGCGCGCCCCGATCCTACACATCAACCTGCGCTCGTCGCGCTGCCGGTGCCCGCGCCGTACGGTGCGTGGAATGTCGCCGCGTACGCGATCGAAGAATCGTATCCGGATGCGGTCGCGGCGTACGTCGATCATCTCGTTGCACACAGCGGGTGGACCGTGACCGAGCGCGGTCATGGCGAGCGCGTCCCGATCGCGCCCCGCCACATCTGCCTGATGTTCCGCCGGTTCCAGAGCTTCGGCCGCGACCTCACGCGCGGGTACGTGCGCGGCCTCGAGGCGCGCGGCATCCCGCACGTGCTCATGGGTGGGCGATCGTTTCACGAGCGCGAGGAGATCGAGGCGGTGCGCAACGTGCTCGGTGCGATCGAGTGGCCGAGTGACGAGCTCTCGGTCTACGCCACGCTCAAGGGCCCGTTCTTCGCGTTCCACGACGAGGATCTGATCGCATTCCGCCACGTACACGCGCGCCTGCATCCGCTCGCGTGGCGCGATCCGGCGAGGCGCGCTGCGCTCGGCAAGGTCGCGAGTGAGGGTCCCACCGCGAGCTCGGGTTCGGCCACCGCGGCCGAGATCGCCGAGGCGCTCGCGGTCCTGGCCGAGCTCCACACCAAGCGCAACCGTCGCCCGATCGCCGACACCCTCGCGCGCCTGCTCGCGACCACGCGCGCGCACGCCGGCCTCGCGATCTGGCCCGCCGGCGAGCAAGCGCTCGCGAACGTGTTCCGGATCATGGATCTCGCGCGCCGGTTCGAGGCCGGTGGAGCGACCTCGTTCCGCGCGTTCGTCGATCGGCTCGAGAGCGACGCGGATCGCGGTCGCCAGCCCGACGCGCCCGTGGTCGAAGATGGCACCGAAGGCGTCCGGATCATGACCGTGCACGCCGCCAAGGGCCTCGAGTTCCCGGTCGTGATCCTGTGCGATCCGACCGCGCAGGTCAGCTCCGACCGGCCGTCGCACTACATCGATGCCGAGCGTAAGGTCTGGCTCGAAGCGCTCGCAGGCTGCGTGCCGAGCGAGCTCCGCGAGCACCAGGAGGAGGTCCTGCGCCACGATCGCGAAGAAGGCGAGCGCCTCGCCTACGTCGCGGTCACGCGCGCGCGCGATCTGCTGGTCGTGCCCGTGGTCGGCGACGAGGAGCGCGAGGGCTGGCTCGCCGCACTCAACCCGGTCGTGTTCCCCGAGCCATTGCGCAAGCGGAAATCAACCACCGCGCCCGCGTGCCCGACCTTCGGTGAAGACAGCGTCGTGACACGGTCCTCGAAGTCCGATCGGATGCCGACCGATTCCGTCGCGCCCGGGCTGCACCAGCCACGTGCCGGTAGCCACACCGTCGTCTGGTGGGACCCGAACATCCTGACCCTCCAGAAGGAGCATGGTGGCGGCGTTCGCTATCGCCAGATCCTCCAGGCCGACGAGCCTGCTGCGCGGATCACGGCCGAGGCGAGCGAGCGAGCGCATGCCGCGTGGCAGGCGCGACGCGCGGACGCGCTCGCGAAAGGCAGTAAGCCCAGCGTCGTCGTCCAGACCGTGACCGCCGTGGCGCACGCGATCGTGCTCGCGAGCCTCGATTCGAGGCCGACCGCCAGTCGATCGGCGCCCGCGATGGCGGGCTTGCCGCGCGCCCCCGACCTCACCGCACCCCTCGGCGCGAGCCTGCTCGCGGTCGCGATCGAGACCGTCCCGAACAAACAAGCCGGTCGTCCGCGCGGCAAGCGGTTCGGCACGCTCGTCCACGCGATCCTCGCGACCGTCGATCTGCGGGGCGACGCCGAGCACGTGCGCGCGGTCGGCGCCAATCACGCGCGGCTCGTCGCCGCGACGCCGGACGAGCTCGATGCCGCGATCGTCGCCGTGCGTGCCGCGCTCACCCATCCCTTGCTCGTGCGGGCCGCGGCTGCCCACGATCACGGCGCGCTCCGTCGCGAAGTGCCCGTCGTCGTGCAAACGCCCACCGGCTTGATCGAAGGCGTCGTCGACCTCGCGTTCTCGGAGCCCTCGACGAACGCCGGGCCGGGGATCGGGCCGGGGATCGGGACGGGGATCGGGCCGGGGATCGGGCCGGTGACCGGGCCGGTGACCTGGATCGTCATCGACTTCAAGACCGACGCCGAGCTCGATCACCGCCGCCCGATCTACGAAGCGCAGGTCCGTGAATACGCGAGCGCGATCAGCGCCGCGACGAAGTCACCCGCCATGCCGGTCCTCTTGATCGTCTGATCGCGGGTCGCATCACTTCGGGGTCTCGACCTGCCAGCGCACGACGGGTTCGTCGACGACGAGGCTCACCTGCTCGCCCGAACGCTCGCCGGTACCGAGCTCCCACGCGTAGATCCGGCCGAAGTACACGCCGAACTGCCGCACATCGAGCGTGAGGCTCCCGGTCGGACACGCGGTCGACGCCGAGACTGCTCGCCCATCTTGATCCTCGAGCTCGACCGCGACGCGATGCGGTGCGCCGCAGCTCAGCGGATCCCAGGTCGCGACGATCTTGGCCTGCGGTGGTTCGTTCGCCAGCGGCGCATCGACACAGCCACCGACACACGTACCGAACAAGGTCCAGAACACGACCGTAAGGGCGAGCGTGCTGGCGATCCAAACAGGAGGCGAGTCAGCGAAGTTCATGCGAGCGACATCTACACATCGCGCGCCAGCTCGAAGTACCCGAGATTATTGTCGCGCGCGTCCGGTACGTCCGGGTCCCGGACGCACCTGTCCCGCGGGCGGACAAATCCCGGACAACATCGACACGACGCTAGGTCAGCGACCCGAGGACGAGATCAGGTCGGCGAGTGACCGCGCGAGTAGATCGATCGAGTACGGCTTCGCGATGAACGCCTTCACCCCCAGCTCGAGCAACGCCTCGACCTCGTCGGCCATCGTGTGGCCCGACATCGCGAGCACCGGGACATTCGCGACCTCGCGCATCGCCGTGTAGGTTGCACGCCCGCTCATCGAAGGCATCACCATGTCGAGCACGATGGCGCGAATCTCGGCGCTCTTCTCCCGCAACGTCGCGATGGCACTCGCGCCATCACTTGCTGGGACCGCGGTGTAGCCGAGCAGCTCGACGGCGCGACTCAGAGCGCGCAGTACGATCGGATCGTCGTCGACGACCAGCACCAGCCCGCTGCCGGAAGGGCGATCGAGCTCGCGGTGCAGCCGGGTGGTCGGTGCCGAGCGCCGATCCGCGCTCGCGGCCGGCAGCGTCACCCGCATGGTGGTGCCGCGGTGGTCGAGACCATCCGAAATCTCGATCGCGCCACCATGGCCCTCGACGATACCGAGCACGGTCGCGAGGCCGATGCCACGATCGGCGGACTGGTCCTTCGTCGTGAAGTATGGCTCGAACACGCGCTCGCGCAGGTCCTTCGGGATGCCCGGGCCGTTGTCCGCGACCTCGAGTACCACGAACTGATCGTCGGCGCGCGAGCGCACCTCGACCCGCCCTCCTTCGCCGACCGCATCGCGCGCATTGACGACGAGGTTCATCACCACCTGTTCGAGTTGCGAGCGATCCGCGATCACGGTGCCCGAATCGGCAGCGGCGAGCTCGAACGTGATCGAGATGTTCGTCAGCGTGCGAGCGAGCAGATCGCGCATCTCTTCGAGCACGTGATCGATCATCAAGGGCGCAGCCCGGTGCTTGCCGCGGCGCGAGAACCCGAGCAGCGACCGGGTCAGCATCGACGACCGATCGGTGATGTCATCGATCAGCTTGAGCGCGGCGAGCTTCTTGGGCTCGGTCTCGCTGGTCGCGAGCTCGGCCGCGATCAGCTTGATGCCGAAGATCAGGTTGTTGAAGTCGTGGGCTATCCCGCCGGCCAGCGTGCCGACCGCCTCGATCCGCTGCGCTCGATGTAGCCGCTGCTCGCTCTCGAGCTTGGCCTGCTCCGCCTCGACCTCCTTGGTGATGTCGAAGAAGCAGATCACGACGTGCGTGATAGCCTGATCGGCATCCATCACGGGCCGAGCGAACGCTCGGACGGGCACCCGCACGCCGTCACCACGATGGATCACGAGGTCGTCCGCGATCACGAGCTCGCGCGCGAACAGCGCCCGCACGAACGGCATCCGAGCTTCCGGATAAGGCAAGCCATCACGGCCGAAGATGCCGTACGGCTCGGAAGTGCCTCCGATCGCCACCTTGTCGAGGCCCGCCTGGCCCATGATCTCGGCAAATCGCGCATTCGCGTAGATCAGCTCGCCATTCGGCGCACGCGCGACCCACAGACCGACCGGTAGGTCATCTGTCAGCCCGTGGATGATTTCCTGATCGCTAGGCGCTCCTTCAGCCGATCGGTACATCGGCCAAGCTCATATCACGAGCACCCGCGACCGAGCTACGATGCAGCGAATCGTGCTTCGCTGGCCTGGCAACTTCGTCCACTCTCTCTACCTCGCGATCGTCTTGATCGTGTTCGGCCTGATCTACGGACTCGCGCGGCTCGGCATCGCGCTGTTCGTGTGGGGCGCCGCACGGCCACGCACGCTCGCTCGGCTCCGCGGCTGGTGGCTGCGCGTCACGATGACTGCGCTCGGCGCGACGTTCATCAAGATGGGCCAGGTGATGAGCACGCGGCCCGATCTATTCGCGCCCGAGATCATCGATCAGCTGCGCCACCTCCAGGATCATCTGCCGCCGTTCTCGTTCCGGCGAGTCAAGACGACGATCGAAGCGGACCTCCGACAACCGCTCGCCGCGCTGTTCTCGGAGCTCGACGAGCAGCCCGTCGCGGCGGCGTCGGTCGCGCAGGTCCATCGCGCGCGCCTCAAGGATGGGCGCGAGGTCGCGGTCAAGGTCCTGCGCCCGAACGTGCGTCGTCAGGTCGAGCGCGATGCGGTGATCTTGATCGGCCTCGCGCGCCTGATCGCCCTACGCCCGCTATGGCGGCTCAACGATCCGGTCGGCCACACCCGCCACTTCGTCGACGCCATCATCGATCAAACCGACCTCGCCATCGAGGCCGCGAATTACACCCGCTTCCGGCGCAACTTCGCGGGCGATCCCGATGTCTCCTTTCCCGAGGTCTATGCAGAGTTCTGCTCGCCTCGGGTCCTAACCATGGAGTTCGTCCGCGGCGAGAAGATCGATGCGCTGCCCGCGGGCACCCGCGATCCCAAGCTCGCGCAGGTCGTGCGTGGCGCGATGTTCAAGATGTGCTTCGAGGACGGCTTCGTGCACGCCGATCTTCATCCCGGCAACATGGTCGTGCGCGAGGGCTCCAAGATCGTGATCTTCGACGTCGGGCTCGCGAAGCAGCTCGAAGACGACGTCCTCGCCCAGTTCATCGACATGTCCAAGTGCATCGCGATGGGCACGCCCGACGACATCGTGCTTCACCTCAAGCGCTTCCACAAATACCTCGGCGAGATCGATTGGGCGGCGCTCCGTGTCGATGTCGAGAAGTTCGCCCTCGCGTTTCGCGGTAAGGACACCGCGAAGCTCGAGTACGGCGAGCTCTTCGCCGAGATGTTCGTGATCGGTCGCAACCATCACATTCATCCCGTGCCCGACATGATGCTGGTGTTCGTCGCGCTGATCACCGCTCAGGGCATCGGCAAGATGCTCGAGCCCGAGCACAACATCTTCGCGACGCTCGCGATGTACTTGATCCCGGTCTTGATGAAGCGCAACGAGCAGGTGCCCGACACCATCGAAGCGAAGAGAGCGGTTGCAGCGAGCACATGAGGCTAGTGGTGGTCGTGGCGTGGTCTCTGGCCGGGTGCGGCGCGGACGTATTCACCTCTTCGAGGCGTACCAACGATGGCACGACCTCGGTGACTAGCGATCAATGGTTGTCGGTCTGTCTCGAGAGGCGCGTGCGCACGATCGACGTCCTGACGAGTCGCTTGGTGCAGAAGCTCGACAACCTCGGCAGCAACCTGGCAGTCGTCCACGCCCTACGCGACTGGGCACGCTGGCTGCACCTCAATGCCAAGCAGCCGAACTGCCTCGAGCTCCTCGATCGGCTTCCTTTGTTTGGCGCGTCGCTGCGATGATCACCCGGACTGCCCGATGTTCGTGCGGCCAGCTGGTCGTGTCTTGCACCGGCGAACCAGTGCGTGTCTCGATCTGTCACTGCCACGCGTGTCAGCGCCGTACGGGGAGTGCGTTTGGCGCGCAGGCGCGGTTTCTTGCGAGTAACGTGGTGATCGCCGGCACTGCAACCGAGTACATGCGAACCAGCGAGAGCGGTAGCCGCGCGATGTTCTCGTTCTGCCCGATCTGCGCGTCGATCGTCTACTGGAACTTCGAGGGCGACACCGAGCAGACAGCGATCGCGCTCGGCGCTTTCGCCGGCGAACCGTTCCCTGCCCCGCAGATCTCGATGTATGGCGAACAAGGCCACGCCTGGGTCCGCTTACCCGACGACCTCGACCACGGCTAGCGCACGAGCGGTTGCACGCGGCTCGTCTTGCGACGCCGCACCCACCACCGCACGCTGCCGAGCGACTTCGCGACCGCGACGAGCGCCTGCCATGGACCACTGCGCGGCATGCCCGAGGTCGGATCGAGCGCGATCATCGCGGTGCGCTCGTGCCGCTTGTCCTCGAGGTCTGCCTGGGTCGGAATGCGAGTCGAGCCTTGCGCTTGCGGCGGGAGGATCGGGTGCGCTTGCGGCGTGCGCGCCAGCGGTGACCAGCGCGGTACCGGGAGATCGATGACGAACGGTGCGTGCACCGTGGTCGCCGGTTCGAGCGGCGCGACGCCGAGGGAGGTCGGCGCGCTGCGATTCTTCACGGTCGCATCGCTCGCGCTGTCATCGATCGAGACCGGCGCCGCTTCCACATGCGCGACGATCGGCGCATCGGGAACGAGTGGCAGCGGCGCGGTCGGCGCGGCCCCGATCTCGGCGAGCGGCGCCGTCTCCACCGTATCGGCCGGGCGCGGCGGAATCTTGATCACCCTCACGGGAGCAACGACCGGATCTTCGATCGGCACCAGGCCCGACGTTCGAAGATCGAAGGCCTCCATCCCGGGCAACGAATCGCGCGCTTCGAGAGGTGGATGTTCGCCGCTCGGGACCGGGACGTGCTCCTCGAGCACGAGCGGTTGGTCGTGCGTTCCTTCGCCGAACAACGGCGCCATCTGGGTCGTCGGACAGATGAGGTCCGCGACCTCGATCCTCGACATCGCGACCTTGTTCATGCCGGAATCTCTACCCATCGCTCATTGTCACCAGCTCGAGTGCGCTTGGCTAGATGGGGAAAGTGCCGTGGTTATCCGACCCTGCGCCGCGTGAACTCGATCTTACGTTAGCTCGTCTCACGCAGCCACGGCGAGCTCGCTGTAAGCTCGCCGCGATGGACGACACGGATAGCGAACGGATCACCGAGCTCGAGATCAAGCTCGTGTATCAGGAGCAGCTGATCCGAGAGCTCGATACGCTGGTTCGCACCTTCGGGACGAAGCTCGACGAGACGTTGCGCGAGATGAAGGCGCTGCGCGAAGGTGTGAAGTCACCGCAAGTCGCGATGGGCCCCGGCAACGACCCGCCACCGCACTACTAGCCCTTCGTGAAGTCTTGAATCAGCTTGGTCGGCTTCTTCGCGTCGACCTTGACCGCGATCGTCTTCCTGATGCCGATCGACGCGTTCACCAGGAGCACCGTGTGCGGACCGGCAGCGAGCGCGATCGAGCGCTGCGGCGTCGTGAGGTGCGTCGACTTACCGTCGATGATGATCTCGCAGGGAGGCTTCGCCGAGATCATCAGCACGCCGTTACCCGGCGCGGTCGCGAGTGCGACTTGCTTGGGCTTGGGCGCAGCGACCGGAGATGGCGTATCGAACGAGGGCGTTACGATCGTCGCGACCGGTGCGGAGTGATGGTGATGATGCTCGACGAGGACCGGCGCCACGGGAGCCACGGCCGGCTGGCGTGCTTCGATCGTCGCGGGTGCGGCGGCGAGATGGATCGGCGCCGTCGGTGCGGTATGCGCCGGCAGCTTGTCGAGCGACGGATCGGCGTCGAGATCGATGGCGAGCTCGTGCATCGTCGCCAGATCGATGTGACGCAGGGTCGTCGGTCGACCGGCCACCGCGAGCATCACGTCGTAGCTGTGAGACGGATCGAGCGCGGCGTTGACCGGCGTCGGACCGAGCACACTCGGCGCACCGTTGTCGACGAGCGTGACGACCGCACCCGTTGGCCAGGACGTGATCGGCAACGACGTGGTCGGCAACGACGTGGTCGGCAACGAAGGTTGCGGCTTCGCCACGACCTCGGGGGTGTGGGTTTTCGGCGCGAGCGCCGCCGGCGACACCGGAGCCGGTGACTCGGACGACGAGTGCATCGCGATGCCAACGAACAAGGCGATCGCGGCCGCGGCTGCACCTGCGGCGACCAGATAGCGCGGACGCATCCGCGCACCCGTCTCGGTCCGCTCGAAGTACGTCGTCGGCACGACCTCGCCATCGACGCGGCGCTCTTCGTAATCGTCCTCGAACACCCACGCATCGCTGCCGTCGAGCGCGGACACCCGCGGCGCGACCATCTCGGGCGCGACCAGCACCGACGGCACCGCTTGCGTCGAGACTCGGGGCACACCGGCAACCGACGGTATCGGCAACGGGGCGACGGATGCGATGGGTGCGATCGGGGGCGCGATCGTCGTGCGACCGCGCGACGGCATCGGTAGCGCCGCGCGCACGGGCCACGCCGGAAGGTCCGCGACGTCGGCGCCGGGCTGCTTGGTCGGCAGCCGTTCGACACGGCTCTCGCGTGGCGACGGAATGAGATCCTGTTGAACGATCGGGGCGGCCTGCGCGGGCGCTTCGGTCATCACGCTCGGTGCGTTGCCGGTGAGCGTGCGAGTGTCAGGTAGTGGCGCCAGCGCGATGGTCCTGGCGGCGAGCGGAATCGGGGGCCGTGAGATGGTCGGGCGCGCGACCGCAGGCGGCAGCGCGGGCAACGACGCCAGCGATGGCAGCGATGGCAGCGATGCGGAACCGATGGGCGCTTCGGGGTTGATCTGCCACGAGGCCATCATCTCGGCCGAGGCACGAGGCGCGACCACGCTGACCTTGCCGCTCGACGTCTGCGTGCGAGGCAGCGCAGGTGCCTGGGTGCCGCGTGCAGCGCGCTGAGGGATCGGAGGAGGCAACGATGCGCTGCTCTTTCTCATTCCCGCACCGCGGTTCGCGGCAGGGATGGGCGGTGGCGCCGCAGTGAGCTTCGAACGCGTGCCATCGGCCAGCGCAGGTTGCGGACTCGGATCCACGCTCACAGCGAGCGAGACAGGTCCCGTTTCCAAAGACATCTTGTCGGTTAGCTCTACGTCCATGACAGCTCCCCGTGCAGTGACGGCACTTTCGCGAGTGGACCTTGTTTACGCAAGGATGAACCGTTGGACCCCGATCACCTGCATCGATACTCATACGTATCAACGTCAATTCTCCGAGGAAGATCGAGCGTTCATGAGAGAGGCGTCGGATTATTTCTAAGCTTCACATTCGCGATCAGCGTGCGCGTGCACTTCACGTGCAACGCGTCACGAAGGTCTCATCCCAAATGCAACGTGGCGCGATCGCCCACCGCCGTCGAAGCGCTCGCGATCGCTCGCTAAGGTGCGGTCCAGCGCGACACCTACATGGTCCGCAGCTTGCTGAGTGGTTCGATCATGCGAGTTTCTTACGTAGCTTATGCGTTGCTGGTCGGCGCGTGCGGCAGTTCCTCTTCGAGCGACTCCACCGTGACGAGGACCGAGTACGACGACCTCGCGCGGAACGTCGGGAGCTCGACGGCGGCCAGCGGAGGTGACGTCAAAGCGATGGCCGACGTCGTCGTGATGGCAGGCGGCACGCTGCCGCTCGGGTTCACCGCCGGATCGGGCGGCGAAGTGAGCGGCTCGCTGCTCGGGATCGATTACGACTTCCAGCTCGTATGCCGCACCGGCGATGGCGCGACGCTGCCCGTTTGCAACACGACGGCGGACCTCGCGGATGTCTCGATCGCGTGGGGCGGGACGCTCGCGCTACCGAACTTCACGACGACGATGGACCGCAAAGGTCAGTGGTCGCTCTCGCACCTCCAAGAGCCAAGCGTGAAGCTCGCCGGCAACGGAACGTTCTCGTACGACTCGTCGATCACGAACCCGACGACCGCCATCACCTCGGCGTATCACTTCGACTACGACGCCGCGTACATGAGCGTGTTCATCGACAAGGCGTCGCGGATCGCGACGGCGGGCGAGATCCAATACGATATCCAGGCGACCAAGTCGGTCACCGGCGCCGCCGTTCGGTCCTTCTCGGTCGCTGCGGACGTTCACTTCAACGGCGATGGCACCGCGAGCCTCGAGCTCGACGGCACTTACGACTACACGATCGATCTCACGACCGGCGTCGTGACGAGCGCGAACTAGGCGGCTTTGGTCTCGTGATAAAATACGGTGATCGCGATGCAGTGGAACGAGCTATCGCTCGACTGGGTCACCACCATGCTGGTGACCGGCTTCGACGGGTTTGCCGCCAGCCAGTCCGAGACCTTCTCTCCGAGCCTGTCGCGGTCTGCGAACATGGTCGCCGAGAACACCTTGACCCCGTTGAAGTGGACCCCTGGGCGGACCGTGATTTCGCGTGCGTTGGCCGAGTACATTCCGCCACTCTACGGGCTGATCGCGTTCCTGTCAGGGGAGAATTGTTCAGAAACACTGAAATTCAGATGGAGGCCAGGATGGACCCGACGGTCGCAATTCCCCGAGATCGCGAGGATCTCGAAATGAGCGGGATATAATCGGGACGCGTGCCGACCAGCCCTGAATTCGAGCTGTCGAACGTGTTCGAACCTTCGCCGAACGCGACGGTGGTGATCGATCGCGACTACCGCGTGGTCGCGGCAAACCGCGCCTATCTCTCTCTCACGGGCACGGACTGGACTGCGATCGCGAGCAAGCCCCTGTTCGAAAGCGTCGCGATCGCCGAGACCAGCGCGCTGCGCGCCTCGTTCGATCGCGTCTTCGCGAACAAACATCGCGACGAGCTCCCGGTCGTGTCGTATCTAGCCAACCAGTTCGTCAGCGCGACCAACACGCCGATGTACGA
>JANXOP010000186.1 GCA_025357755.1 Kofleriaceae bacterium
AGCTCGCGAGCTCGACCGATGGGGTGACGTGGTCGAACAAGCGCGATGTCACCGCCGACGATGGCAGCGAGCTCGGCGCGCCGTTCCTCGCCGCGAACAACTCGATGCTCTACGCGATGTATGGCGAGGCCGATCACGGCCTGCGCGTGCGCGCCTCGCGCGATGCGGGCGCGACCTTCGCGACCACGGTGACGCCGCTCGCGGGCACGCTCGGTAACGCGGTGATCGACGACGCGGGCGCTCTCCATATCGTCACCTTGAACGGCACGGCGCTCGGCGGTTATGGCAGCGCGCAACAGAAGATCGAGTACACCGTGTCGCGCGATCAGGGCGCGACGTTCTCGTCCCCGATCACGGTGAGCGGTGGGGACGAGCGCTTGCCGACCTTTTTCGCGAATCCGAGCGTCGCGGTCGATAGCCGGCGCAAGTGGCTCTACGTCGCGTATCTCCGCGGCGGCCGCGATGCCGTGTGGGATCTCGTGGTCGCCGCGAGTAAAGATGGCGGCAAGACCTGGAAGCGCACCGCGATCGGCGATGGCTGCGCGATCCATCTCGTGCCGAACCTCGCGCTCGATCCGGTCACGGGCTCGCTCCACCTCGCCTACTACGACAACGTCGGCGCGATCGGTCGGTTCGTACACGCGACCTGCAACGTCGGTGCGGCATCGTGCACACCGTGGGGGGCGATCAACTCCGAGCCGTTCTCCTCGTTGCCGCTCGGGCGCAAGACAGCGATCACGATCGGCGATCGCGAGCGGATCACGCTGGATGCGAAGCACCGCCTGCTCGAGGTGGTGTGGGCGCAACCAGTGGTCGTCGATTCGGCGACCGTGGTGCGCATGTTTCACGCGACCGCAACGCTGCGATAACGCTGGCATCGGGGCTGCACTCGTGACGGCTCATGCCCAACACCTTCGCTTCCGCGTTCGAGACTCTCGAGTCGGCTGACCTCGTCGAGGTCGGTGGTGGCTTCGGCCAGCAGCTCACCGCCGGCATGGATCGAGCGCGCCAGCTCGGCATGCGGATCACCGCGACGACGAACGGTACGCACGCACGTAACTCGTACCATTACAAAGGTCGCGCATTCGATGCCGCCGGCACGCCAGGCCAGATGCGCGAGCTCTACTCGGAGCTGTCGCACACGAATCCGACCGAGCTGTTCTACGACCCGATGGGTGGCATCAAGAACGGTCACCAGATCGGCGCGATCGGTGGTCACTCGAACCACGTCCACGTCGCGTACTGAGCGTGCTAAGGCGACAGCAGCTTCGCGGCGATCAAGACCGGAATGATGATCGCCATGATCGCTTCGCCAGCGATCAGGCCCGACGCGAGCGGCATGCCGATCTTATCGGCACTTTCCTTGTGGTAGCGCATCCACAGCGAATACAGGATGCCACCGAGCACCATCGTGAACACGACGTTGCCCGGGACCATCATGCCGATACCGAGACCTGTCGGCGACGGCAGGTACTTCTTGAACTTGCCCTCGCCCACCGTGATCACGATGCCGACCGCGGCACCGATCACCATCGCGATCAGCGAGTACTTCGGCAGGGCATCGAAGCCCGACGACAACACGTCGGTGAAGCCGGCGATGCGCACCGAGATCGGCGATGACAACCCGTGCTCGCCGCCGATGCCGTAGGTGCTCTTGTAGAGCGGATACGTGAACGCGACGCAGGCCGCGCCGATCGGCGCCGCGATCAACTGCGAGTAGGTCAGGTAGCGCGGCGTCGAGCCGATGATGTGACCGCACTTGTAGTCCTGCATGATCGCCTCGGACTGGGTGGCGATCGTGCCGGTCGTTCCGGAGGCGACGAGGTTCGTGGTGATGCTGCCGGGTGCGAGCGCGGCGAACAGGGCCTGCATCACGTTCGTGAGCTGGCTGATCGGTCCCCAGTTGGTCTCGCCGAGCACGCGCAAGCCGACGAGCATCAGCGGTGCCGACAGCGCGGCCGAGATCAAGCTCAGCCACAGCGGGATGCCGAAGAAGGTGTACTCGATGATGACGAGCGCGAGGGTCGCGACCGCCGAACCGATGCCGACCCACTTCAAGGGGAAATCGCCGCCCGAGACGGCATCGGCCGAGAGCGAGCTGAACGTGCGTGCGAGCGTGCGCCACTTGAGGAGCAGGGCGGTGAGCCCGGCCGCGATCAACATGCCGGTGCCGGGCCACATCACCCACAACAGAATCTCTTTGCGGGTCTCGTGCGTGATGATGCCGTGGTCGAACAAGATCTTCGGCGCGATCACCCATGACAACAGGCCGCCGATCGCCATCGAGATGTTGATCCGGTTGCCAACGATCATGCCCGAGCCGATGCTCAGCAGGCTGACCTGAAACCCGGCGCTCGTCGTCGCGGCCGTGAGCCCGAACATCGTCGGCAAGATGACCTCGGGAATCGCGCCTTCACCTTCGACGGCGCCGAAGATCCGGCCGCCCCACTTCTGGGTGAAGAACCACACCGCCGCGCTCGCGAGCAGCCCGAGCGCGAGGGCGATCGCACCCGCGCGCGCCGCCTTGCCGCGCGAATCGAGCACGATGATCGTCTCGGCCGCGGCCACGCCATCGGCGTACGTGAGCTGCTCGTCGACGATGTAGTGACGACGCAGGGGCACCGCGAGCAAGATGCCGAGGATGCTCGCCGCGGTGAGCCACAAGAACGCGTGGAACGGCGAGGGTGCGAACGAGTAGTGAAGCTTCGGGTTCTGCGCGACAAAATCGAAGGCCGCGAGGATCACGCACATGAACGCCGTCTGGGCCGCCGACGTGCCAGCGGTCTGGACGATGTTGTTCTCCCAACGGTTGAAGTTGCGGAACAAGATGCCGAGGAAGAGGTAGCCAAAGAACGCGGCGACGACCGACACGTTCGGACCGAAACCGAGCTTGAGGACGACGTACGGATACGACGCGCCCATGATCGCGGCGACGACGATGCCGGCGATCACCGCGCGGACCGTGAACTCCTTGGTTCCCGGTGGTTTAGGAATCACGCCGGGGATGGTTTCGGAGACCGTCTCGGACACGGCGGAGGCATAACACGGGGCCTCCTTCTGATACCGTGATTGGATGACGATCCGCCTGCAGTTGGGGAGTGCGCAGACCGTGTTGGAAGGTGTGACCGCTCGCGTCTTTGCGGGTCGAGATCCGAGCACCTGTCAGCTCTCGTTTGCCGATCCCACCCTGTCCCGCCGCCACGCCGAGCTCTTTGTCGAGAACGGCCAACTCTTCATCCATGACCTCGGGTCCGCGAACGGCACCTGGGTCGATGGCGTGCACGTCGGCGAGGCGCCCTCGCCCGTCGGCAAGACCTCGCAGGTCTGGCTCGGCCACGTCCAGCTGGGCGTCCACTGGGAGATCGACGGCAGTGCGACCGTGATGGCGCAAGATGTCCCCGCCGAGCTCAAGGCGCTGATCGCGCAGCGCCAAGCCTCGCAGGTGCAGATGCTCGCCGCGCCCCAACCTCAAGTGCCGCTCGCGCCCGGCGGGTCGGCGACGCCGCTGCCCTCCGAGCTCGCGTACCGAAAGCAGGGCAACAACTCGAACGGCGTGCTGCTACTCGCGCTCAAGCAGGACACCTACTGGAGTGGCGCCACGGTCGACGGCTTCGTCGAGTTCACGTCGCAAGATAATCAGAACGTCGCGTCGATCGTCGTCGAGCTCGTCGAGTACCACAAGAAGGGTGGCAAGACCGGCCACGTGTGGGACCGCTTCCTCGTGCGTCAAGGTCCGTGGCGCGCCGGCAAGCACGACGTGTTGCCGCTGCCGTTCACGCTCCGCATCCCCGCGGGTTGCGCGCCTTCGTCGCGCGACGTGAGCTGGGAGATCCGTGGCGACGTCGACATCAACTGGGCGAGCGATGTCCACGCGGACATCCCGTTCACGATGCGCAACCCCGACATCGAGCGCATCCGCGATGCGCTCGGTGCGATGGACTATCGCGTCGACACACTCGAGTCCGCTGATATCGGCCAGCACTTCGAGGGCGTGTTCATGCCGCCGGCGAACATGGCGAAGCAGATGGGCGTCAACGAGGTCAAGCTGGTGATCGAGTACCTCGGCACGAACCTCAAGGTCCGGATGTTGCTCGATCGCAAGGGTCTCCATAAGGACCCCGCGATCGATCAGGTGTTCGAGCTCCAGCGCCTGCGCAGTGCGCCGCAGCAGGAGGTCAATGCGACGTTCCAGCAGATGCTCGCGAAGCTGCTGCCGCACACGTAGGCGCTCCGCTGACGTGCGGCACGGAAGCAAGCGCGCGCCAACCGCGCGAGCGACCCACGGCCGGGCGGTGGGCACGCGGCCGGCGCTGGCGGCTGCTGCTTCGCTCCGCGACGGGGGCGGGCTACGCCGATGCGATCGGCCCGGCCTGCAGGGACACCAGCGCCGGCCCGTCTGGCAAGACATGAGACTGGTGCCAGGAAGCAGGGGCCGTGGAATTTACGGCTCGCCGCACCCGTCGTCTCCGCTCGCGCGCAGCGCCAGCGAGGCCGAGCGCGACCACCGCCGACGGCCGTGGGGCGCTCGCGCGGTTGTCATGCGCTTGCATTCCCGTGCCGCACGTCAGCTCCGTTTCATTTGTTCTTGAAAATCCGTTCCTCAGATGTCTCGATCTTCGTCGACGGCCGCTCGCTAGGACCGCTCCGCTGACGTACGGCACGGAAGCACGCGCCCGCCACCCGCGCGCGCGACGCACGACCTGGCGGTAAATCGCGACGCGACCTGGGCGGTAGAGCGCGCGCGGTTGGTAGGCGCGTGCATTCGCGCGTCGCACGTCAGCTCCGCTTCGTTGTCGTCGAATGCGACGTGCGGCTCGCTCGCGCGATTCTCGAAGAGGTCTTCACCTCTGCGGTGAAGTCCCGCGCCCGGACGCGGGGAGCAGCCGCGGTCCGTGGTGGGACTAGCGACGGTTACTTCGTCGGGCGCTGATCGCGAACGTTCGGCGCCGGCTGCGGCTGCGGCTGCGCCTTCTTCTGCTCCTCTAGCATCTTGCGCTTCCTCTCTTCGTCAGCCTTGTGCTGGTCGTCAGCGGCCTTCCGCTTGTTCTCTTCGTCCTGCTTGCGCTGCTGATCGCGCTGTTGGTCGACCTGCTTGCGCTGCTCGTCCTGCTGCTTGCGCTGGTCTTCGGCAGCGTGCTTCTTGTTCTCTTCGTCCTGCTTGCGCTGCTGATCTTGTTGCTTGCGCTGGTCTTCCTGCTGGCGCCGCTGATCGTCAGCTTGCTTGCGCTGCTGCTCGGCTTGCTGGCGCTGCTGGTCGGCTTGCTGGCG
>JANXOP010000199.1 GCA_025357755.1 Kofleriaceae bacterium
CGGTAACTCGTTCGCGCTCGGGTGAGTTACCGTCCCTCTTCGCTCCTGTAATTTCGAGCGGTTACACCTCGCAAAGTGACCAACGGGTTACCGTCCCCGTTTTGGGGTGTAAGCCATGAGGGATGGCGAGTCGATTCGAGAGCGACAGCATGGGCACGATCGAGGTCGATGCCGACCGATACTGGGGCGCACAGACGGAGCGGTCGCTGCACCACTTCAAGATCGGGATCGAGAAGATGGCGCCCGAATTGATTCGCGCACTCGCGACGATCAAGAAGGCGGCCGCGCTCGTGAACGGGGAGCTCGGGCTGTTGCCGGCGGAGATCGCGCAACGGATCGTTGCGGCTGCCGACGAGGTGATCGCGGGAAAGTTTCCGGGCGAGTTTCCACTCTCGGTGTGGCAGACGGGCAGCGGCACGCAGACGAACATGAACGTCAACGAGGTGATCGCGGGACGCGCGAACGAGCTCGCCAACGGGACGCGGGGCGGCAAGCAGCCGGTGCATCCGAACGATCATGTCAACATGGCGCAATCGACGAACGATGCGTTTCCGACCGCGATCCATCTCGCCCTGGTGGATCGGATCCAGGCGCACCTGGTGCCCGCGGTGACCGCGCTGCGCGCGACGCTGGCGGGCAAGGCGGACGATTTCGGCGACATCGTGAAGATCGGCCGCACGCATCTGCAGGACGCGACGCCGCTGACGCTCGGGCAGGAGATTTCAGGTTGGGTCGCGCAACTCGATCACGGGCTCGCCGCCACGCGTGCCGCGCTGATCCTCGCGCACGAGCTCGCGCTGGGTGGCACCGCGGTCGGTACCGGCCTCAACGCACATCCCGAATTTGCGAAGCGCGCCGCGGTGAAGCTCGCCGAGCTCACGGGGCATCCGTTCATCTCGGCGCCGAACAAGTTCCAGGCGCTCGCCTCGCACGATGCGGTGCTGTTCGTCCATGGGGCGCTGCGCACGCTCGCTGCATCGTTGATCAAGATCGCGAATGATGTGCGCTGGCTCGCGAGCGGACCGCGGTGTGGCATCGGCGAGCTCACGATTCCGGAGAACGAGCCGGGGAGCTCGATCATGCCGGGCAAGGTCAATCCGACCCAGTGCGAGGCGATGACGATGGTGTGCACGCAGGTGCTCGGCAACGACACCGCACTCGCGGTCGCGGGTGCCTCGGGCAACTTCGAGCTCAATGTCTACAAGCCGCTCGTCGCCCACGCGGTGCTGCAGAGCATCCGGCTGCTCGGCGATGCGTGTGCTTCGTTCGACGAGCACTGCGCACGCGGCATCGAGCCGAATCGCGCCGAGATCGCCAAGAAGCTGCACGGCTCCTTGATGCTGGTGACCGCCCTCGCGCCGCACGTCGGCTACGACAATGCGGCCAAGATCGCGAAGCGCGCGCACCACGATGGGACGACGCTGAAAGAGGCCGCCGCTGCGCTCGGCCTCGTGACGGCCGAGGATTTCGATCGCTGGGTGATCCCCGAAGCGATGACGAGACCGAGCTGATCAGCCGATCGTGATCGCGAGGTTCGTCGCGGTGACGCGATGGATCACGACCGAGATCTTCGTCATCTTGAAGCCATCGAACGTGACCTCGAGCTGATCGAGACCATCGAAGTGCAGGCGGTCCGCCGTGATCTCCATCGGTCCGACGCGCAGATCTTTGATCGTCGTATCGATGCTGCCGATCGCGCCGCGAAGGGCGCCCGGACCGGTCTTCGCGATCGCGCCGGAGACCTTGAGATCGACCATGCCGGGCTGATCGTCGCCGCCAAACGCGATCAGCCCTTGGCCGACCTCGAGGTTGCGCGGGGCGAGCAGCGAGATGGCGACATCGATGCCCTGGACCTTGAGCGACTTCAAGATCTCGCGCTTCTCTTTCTTCGTTGGCGCCTTGGGCTCGGCGGTCTGGAAATCGAGGAGCGAACGCACCGGCACGCGCCCGAAGGCCGCCATCGTCGCGGCTTCTTTGTCGAGCTTCCACGTGATGAGCTCGTGGGTCGAGCCGAAGATCGGCACCTTCCACACGACCTTCAAGAGATCGCCGTCGTGCTTGATGTCGAGGAACGCGCCTTCGAGCCAGTCGAGGCTCTTCTCGAGCGCGCGGAAATCGACGCTGCCTTCCTGGATCGGTAAGCGCAGCTGCTGATCGAGCGTACGGATGCCGACCACGGGCAGGTCGAGCTGGACCTTGATCGTGAGATAGATCCGTCCGCTCAAGCTATCGAGGAAGCGCAGCTTCTCTTGTCGGCGCGTCGGCGATTTCGGAGGCGCTTGCGATGGCGGCGTCGCGGACTCGTCTTTGCTGCGCCCGAACGGGCCCTCGAGATCGATGCGGAGCTCGGAGAACGACACGTGAGGCGAGACCAGCTCGAGCCGGCTCGACGCCGCGATATCGGCGGCGCGTACGAGGCGCATGCCGTGCGGCATCTCCATGCGATCCGCGGTGACGCTGTACTTGCCGGTATCTGACTTCAGCCAGATCTTGCCGACGGATGCGGACTCCGCTTCCCAGCGCAGGATGCCGAGCTGGCCCTCGAGCTTCTCGAAGGTGCAATCGGAGGCGCCGTACGACGCGCTCCCGCTCTTGCCCTCGATCTTGTGGGTTTGCGCGTGGGGAAAAACGAGGCGCTTGCCCTGGTCGTCACCGACGTACCCGAACTGCTGCACTTCGATGTCGGCACCAACCTTGGTGGGCATGCTCGCGACGACCATACCGCAGTACACTAACGGCGTGGACGAGACCAAACGCGGCAAGCGAACGCGCTTGGGTATCGGAGGTGAGCGCAGGCGCACGAAATCTCCGCCGCTACCGAGCTTGCCTGTCGGCTCGGTCGTCCTCGAGCGTTACATCGTGGAAGCCGAGATCGGCGCGGGTGCGATGGGCGTGGTCTACCGCGCGCGCCACACGAAGCTCGCGCGCTCCGTCGCGCTCAAGGTGATGCACGAGCACTTGATGCACGAGCCTGCCCTGGTCCAGCGCTTCCAGCGCGAGGCCCAGCTGGCTGCGAAGCTCTCGCACCCGAACGTCGCGGCGGTCCTCGATGTCGGCGAGACGCCTGATCGCAAGCTGGTGATGGTGCTCGAGCTGGTCGAAGGCCGCAGCCTGGGTCAGCTCATGGAAGAGCCGCTCGAGCTCGCGCGGATCACGCGGTTCGTCGCGCACCTGTTACGCGGCCTCGAGCACGCGCACGCGGCTGGCTTGATCCATCGCGATCTCAAGCCGGAGAACGTGCTCGTCGAGGTCGACGACAGCGGGCACGAGACCGCTCGGATCGTCGATTTCGGAATCGCCGCGCTCCAGAATAGCGATGGTTCCGAGCGCTTGACTGGCACCGGTATGATCGTCGGCACGCCGCTGTACATGGCTCCCGAGCAAGCGCGCGCCGAGCCCGTCGATCATCGCGCTGATCTCTACGCACTCGGCATCATCTTGTACGAGATGTTGTCGGGCACGTCGCCGTTCGACGGCACCGCGATGGAAGTCGCGGTCGCCAAGATGGACAAGGATCCACCGCCGATCAGCGAACGCGCGCCGGGAGTCGTGGTCGACCGCGTGCTCGAGGCCTTCATGGCAAGGCTGATCGCGCGCGACCCGAATCACCGATTCGCGACCGCGCACGCGGCGCTCGCCGTGATCGAGACGTTCCGCCGCGATCGCGATGCCGCGGCCACGCTGCTCGGCGTCATCGATACCGACCGAGCGATGAAGATTGTCTGGCTCCCGGACCCGCAGTAAGGTCCACCGCGTGAAGGGGTTGTTGTTGGCCGTGATGGTGGCCGCCTGCGGCACCGAGACGATCAGCATTCCGATCTCCGTGCCGGGGCGACCAGCGCTGTTCAGCGGTCGCACGAACGGCGGGGATTGGCACTCGTTCGCGGGCCAGCCGCAGGGTGCGACGACGAGCTACACCATCGACATCGACGGTGACTTCGAGCTCGCGATGGTCTGCATGCACTCGAATCGCGCGTTCATCGCGAGCGAGGTGTTCGGCACCTACGACGATGCGAACGTCACGATCGGCTCCTGGCAGCCTCCCGATTGCACCGAGGCCCGAGTCGAGGTCGGGCCGACGATCGATATCACCGGGGTGCTCGATGCCACAGGTAGCATCGCGATCGACGCCCGCTCGCGCTTCGCGATCCCGGGCGAGCAGTTCGTCCTTCCGATCGCTGCCGGGCACCACGATATCTTCGTCTACGGAGACTACACCGTGCTGATCCGGCACGATGTCGATCTGCTCGCGAGTACCTTCGTCGGCATCTTGCCGATCGGCGCGCGGGGCACGCCGATGCTCGAGAAGCAATTCTCGCTCGCGACGTACCCGGACGAAACCATCACGGTGATCACCCGGCTGGTCACGCGCAACGGCACGCACTTCGAGTGGCCGAATCAGCCGATCGACCAGGCGGTGTTCGCGCCCCCGTCAGAGCTCGGCGCCGACGACGCGCAGACGTTCGATGTCTACACCTCGGGCGCGCTCGGGCAGCGGTTCGCGGAGCTCTCGAGCTTCGGTCAGGTGCCTCCTGACTTCGCACTCCTGCCTCGCCTCGCATCGATCGGCACGCTGAGGAGTCCATTCGGCGAGATCACGGTGAAGTGGCAGCCGATCGAGGAGTTCTATACAACCGCGCAGTTCACGGCGACGCCGGTGTCCCAGAACACGCCGTACGTCAGCGAGATCCACGTCGCGGCCTCGAAGCTGTGGCTGGAGCGCCATGCAACGAACGAGCTGACGTTCGACACGCAGGTGCCGGGGTATCGCGACGAGTGGCGGTTCGCACCCTCGAGCTGGAACTTCACCGTGGAGAGGTGGAGCCCGGGCCAGATCATCGAATCGCTTACGCAGCAGACGTACCCCTACGGGCGCTGACGCACAGCAAGCCGCGCGAGCTTCGCGTTCTCGCAGGTCTTCCGTGGCATGGATCCTGAAACCTGCAGGGTTCGATGAACGCGAACGCTGATCGGTGGTTGTTGCCGTCACGCCAGACGGAGTTTCCGGGTCGCGACCTGCTCGCTCCGACCGCGTTGCAGGGGCGACGTGAGAGCACGTTCCTCGTGCTCTCCGCGCTGTTCCTGATCGCCACGATCGGCTTGCCGCTGTGGTTCGCATCGCAGTGGGTGGTCGATCTCACGGACCTGCCGATCGAGCTCGCCGGAGCCACGGAGCTCGCGGTCGGTGTGCTCGTGTTCCCGCTCGCGCTCGTCGTGGGCCAGCTCGTGTGCGAGCTCTACGGTACACGCCGCGCGGGCGTGCTCGTGCTGGTCGGCGCCATCGCGAGCTTGCTCGTCGTCGGTGGCGAGTACCTCGCGATCGAGAACTATCCGCTCTACCTCGCGCTGCCGCTCGTTGCTTGTACGACGATCACCACGGGGGCGAGCGTCGTGGTGTTCGCGACCGCGCGTGGCGCTCTCGATGGTCGCAGGGTCTGGCTGCGCTCGTTCCTCGCGACACCGGTCGCGCTGCTACTCGGCTGGGCGAGCTTTATCGGCATCGCGTACGCACTCGGCACGCCGATCGAGGACAGCATCGCGCTCGCCGTGGCACCGTGCGTCTACGCGTGTGCGTGCGCCCTGGCCGGCATCCTCCCGCTCGCGATCGCACGCCGCGTGTTCGGAACGTTCCTTCGGATCGGCGGCAGTGAAGCGCCGCCCGTCGAGCACTCGCTGATCTCGCCGCGCCGCTTACCGCCTGCGTTGATCGTCGACGACGCGCCAGTTCGCATGCGCCGTGCGTCGCTACCGTTCACGACCGCGGAACAGCCGGTGCCGTTCACCACGGGCGAGATGCGGTTCTTCAATGAAGGCGAAGCGCTCGCGTACCTCGAGCAGCAGAAGCTGCGCGAGACACTCAGCTAGAAGCATCGCGCAGGTTGGGGATCATAGGGACCGGGCGACGTGATTCGCGATCAAACTCGGCTCCGCCTGGAACGTGTCCAAGGCGCTTCGTGCGCACGCTCCCGCGGTCTGCCGCGCCGGAGACACCTGGTCATCGTGCGCAGCTGGAGAGCAGGGCTAGGTCACTCCCTGCCGCGAACACGCGAGCGCTGTACGGATCAGCAGCTCGAGGTCAGGCCTGTCGACCTTCGCGAGTGCCTGCTCGACATAGCGCGCAGCTCGGCTTTCCTGAAGCCGAGGGTCGTCAGCGCTTGTTTTGCCTGCGTCACCGCGACGACGCTCTCGAACTTCGAACGCCCCACGGGGGGCGTCGATCCTGCGAGGCGCAGTTGAAGTCGCGCTGCACGGAGCGCCACGCTTGCATCCATCGGATCGATCGCCGGCGCGATCGCGAGCGACGAGGACGACGACGAGGACGACGAGGACGACGCGGACGACGCGGACGACGAGGACGACGAGGACGACGAGGACGACGACGAGGGCGAGGCAGGTGGATTCGCGTAGGTTATCGTGAGGTTCGGCGCCGAGCCCGTGATCAGTAGCTTGCCTTCATGCAGGGCGCGGTGGTGTGCCGAACAAATAAAAGTCACATTCTCTGCGTCGTGACCGCCGCCGTGTTCGCGATGCACGATGTGATGGAGATCGACGTTACGCGAGGCGCGGCAACCCGGCACACAGCACTTGCCGTGATCGCGCCGCTGCACGAACCGCCGCACCATCGGCGCGATGTCTTGGGTCGCGCGCTCGGGTTCGCGATCGGAGCCGATGCGCTGCGCGTCGCATTGGGCGCGCTCGACATCGACCGCATCGATCGCGATCACCCGGCCGGCGGCGTCTTGCCAGCCCTGGTTGCAACGCTCGCAGATCGTGATCATCAGCTGGTGCCGCGCACGACCCTGATCC
>JANXOP010000205.1 GCA_025357755.1 Kofleriaceae bacterium
GCGAGCAGCGCGTGGCCGCGTGCAAGGACTCCGGGGATCGCAAGACGTGCGACGTGCGCGACGCGGCCGAGACCATCCTCGAGATGCTGCGCGATGGCAAAGCCGATGCGGTGTGGGAAGCCGCGGGTCCTGTCTTTCGTCAGCAAGAGACGCGGCCTCAGTTCGCGGCGATCCAGGAAGAGCATCGCGAAGCTCTCGGCGCGTACAAGCGCATCCTCGTCGTGACCGAAGCGAAGGTCATCGCGGGCACGTCGGCGACGTTCGATGTGGTGACCGAGTTCGAGAAGTCGAGCGGCGTCCGCGTCGTCTTCGGCTTCGAGCGCGCATCCAAGACCACGGCGTGGCAGCTGCGCAGCTTCAAGCTCGTGGTGCCGATGCCTCGCGCGGACGACGCCTCGGCTCCGGCAACGCCCGAGCCGATCGTTCCCGCGCCCTCGAAACGCCAGGGCGGTTGATCAGACCACGCGGGCTTCGGGGAGCGGTTGTTCGCGACGCCGCCTGAAGCCACGCAGGCCGAGCCACGCGAGGAGCGCGGTGCCGGGCCACGCGAGCCAGGACGCCAGCAGCCACAGCGGGCGCTCGAAGCGAAGCTCGATCGTGTGCTTGCCGGGACCGACATCGACCGCAGGGAAGTCAGGCGTCACGCGACGGACCGGAACCTCGTCGCCGTCGACGAACGCGTGCCAGCGCGGATGCCAGCTCTCGTGGACCCAGAACGTGGTCGGTCCCGTCGCTTCGACCTCGGCGACGATATCGGAATCGTTACCGGGAGAGTCCTGGCGCCACGCACGCAGCGTGCGGCCCTGCGGTGGCGGTCCGGCCGTACCCGAGCCGACGTACGCGAGCACCATATTCGCGGTCGGCATCGTGCTCTTGAGCCACACGAGCGCCGCGGTGTGACCCATCTGACCGACGCGATCGCCGGGCGGTAGCACGCCGACCACTTGCACCGGCGAGACGATGCCTGGCGAGTTGAGCCGGCGGATCTCGTACTTGTCGGTGCGTGCCAGGACCTCACCTTCGGGCAGCCCTGCGCCGCGGCTGCGCTCGAACGTGATGTAGGGCGCATCGAAGATCCATGCGTTCTTCGCGTAGTCGCGCATCGTCCATAGCGCGTCGTAGTTCGGACTCGCTTGCAGGCCACCGCCACCCATCTGCAGCGTGGTGGGGACGCGATCGTAGATGTAGGGCGTGCTGTTCCACCAATGGTTCTCGGCACCGGGGCCCGGTTGGTGACGTCCCTGCGGATAACTGCCGAGCAGCGTGTTGATCTCCATCATCTCTTTGCGCGCGGGTGCGTAGTCCTGGAGTGTGCGGACGCGCGAGAGCAGCGCGCGGCTTCCGGGATAGACGATGAACACGATCAGCGATGCGGCGAGCGCGGCGAGCGCGGTGCGGATGCCGTAGAGCGTGGACGAGACATCGTCGGGTGGCATGGTGCCAGGACCGGGCTTGCCCTGCGCGACCCAGTACTGGGTGCGGAACCAGCGATCCCACGGCGCTTCCCACAGCCAGGTGCCGAGCGAGACCACCGCGGCGCCGATGCCGAGCCCGATCACGGTCTGCATCGCGCCGAGCGCGCGCACGGCGGGAAGCAGATCGTCGCCGACCTTACCGGCGTGGGGGCCGATGCCTAACCACAGCGCGTAGAGGATCGCGGGCGGCCACAGCCAGCGCGCGGCCTGCGACGGCCTCCAGATCGTCCAGCCGAGCACGATCGGCACCGCGTACGTGAGGATCGGGAGGCGCGTGCCACCGTCCTTGCCGGCGAAGTCCAGGATCTGGCCCTTGTGCGCCCAGGTCCACAACCCGCCAAAGCCGGGGCCGACTTCATCGCCGACGCGATGCGGGAAGCCACCGAAACCGGAGCCATCGATCGCGAGCGGTAAGAGCACGGGCGCGGTCGTGATCATCAGCGCGACGCCGATGATCGCGAGCCGGTGGAGCTCGCCGTTGATCTGGACGACGCTCGGATGGGTCCACATCGCGTCGCTGCGGTGGAACCGGGCGACGAGCGCGATGCCGAGGACGGCGAGCGCCGCCGTGCCTGCGAGCGCGGCACCAGGCACGGTGAAGCCGAGCGGCGCGAACTTCAGCGCGACGAGCGCGAGCAGCGGGCCGCCGCCGAGATAGATCGCGAGCACGCCGAGCATCGTCGGCGACAACCACAGCCGCCACGACCACACGAACTTGCACAGGAACGCGATCACGAACGCGACGCCGAGCGAGATACCGGCGAATGGATGACACAGGAACGAGGCACCGCCCCACGCGATCGCAGGTGCGAGACCTCGACCTTCGCGGATCCAGCGCGCGCCGTGACCGAGCGCGATCGGGAAGATGCAGAGCGCCCAGGTCTGGGTGTAGAGGCCGACGTTGAACGTGCCGGCGCTACCGGCACCCCAGCGCGATTCGCCGTTCATGAACGCGATCACGAACGCACCGACCGTGGCTTGCCACGGCGTGGCACCGAGCAGGCGCATGCCGCGATACGCGCACGCGGGCGCGAACACCAGCGGCAGGATCACGCTGAGCGAGAAGAAGAACTGGTGGTGCCCGAACAGCGCCGCCGGCAGCGCGGACGCGAGCTGCGGCAAGACCTGGTAGTAGTACGCGGACGCGTAGCCGCCGTTCGCGCTCGGGTTCCACAGATCGAAATCGAGGTTGCGTAGACAATCCGCGATCCGCGCGCTCTCGGCGAAATGGAACGAGAGGTCATCGCCCGCGGGCTCGCCCCACAGGATGTGCCAGTGGATCGCGAAGATCCCGATCGAGATCAACGCGAGCGCGGGCAGGGCGCCGTGCTTGGCGATCCACTCTCCCGCGATGTCCCACGCGTCGGGTTGGATCGGCTTGGTCTGCTTCGGTGTTGCGGCGGGCTCGGCCGCCACGGGATCTTCGGCCGCGGGCGCCTCGATCGCCAGGGGTTCGTTCGGTTCGGGTGGCTTGTCTTGGGGCTCGCTCACGCGTCGACCTCGAGCTCGAGTAGTTCCGCGGCGCGCTCTTCGTCGAAGAACGGCGTCGCACCGCGAACCTCGGCAACCGCGGCCGCCCAGCGGCTCGCCGCTCGACCGCAGTGCGCGAGATCCCAACCGAGGGTCATGCCGTGTACGAGCACCGCGAGAAACGCATCACCGCAGCCGACATTATCCGCATCCGCGGCTCGCCGGGCGGGCGTCCCCGCGATCTCGATCGCTGCGCCGGATTCGCCGAACAGCGTCGCGCCGTCGGCCCCGTGCGTGACCGCGACGACGCGCGGGCGCTTGCGCAGCTCGGCGATCGGATCTTTCCAGCCGAGCCAGGTCGCGAGCGACGCGAGCTCCTTGTCGTTGACCTTGACCATGTCGGCCTTCTCCAGGGCGGCGAGCACGGCCACGCCCTCGTTGATCTCGGGGCCAGATCCCGAGCCGTCCATCTCGAGAGCGGAGGTCTTGCGCAGGTTCACGTCGCACACCTTCAAGCAGCGACCGTGCGCCGCGGCCATCCCGGCGCGCCAGCCCTCGAGGCCTGCGGCCGAGCGTTGCGCGAGCGTGCCGTAGATCAGGACGCTCGCTTCGCCGAGCGCACCGATCACGTCATCGGTGCACGCGATGCGCTCCCAGGCCCGATCGGCGACGAGCTTGTAGCGAGGCTCGCCGTTGGCGACCGTGACCTCGACCACACCGGTGGCTCGCTCGGGGTCGATCTGGACGAGCGAGGTGTCGCAGACCTCGCCGAGCCGCGCGAGCGCGCGCCGGCCCTCGTCGTCATCACCGACCCGCGACACGAGGCGGGCCCAGCCGCCTGCCATGCCGAGGTGCCACGCGACGTTCGAAGGGGCGCCACCCAGCTGCGCACCGTCGGGAAACAGGTCCCAAAGGACCTCACCCCAGATGATCACGGCTTGGTCAGTAGTTGACATCGACAGACTTAGTGTAAACAATACACGATAACGATGAGCGCCCACGAAACAGACGGTCTCGACGGCGTGTACGGTGGGTCGCTCGCGCTGTTGACCGACTTGTACCAGCTGACGATGGCCTGCGGCTACTGGAAGGCGGGCGTTGCGGAGCGCGAGGCGGTGTTCCACCTGACGTTCCGGCGGCCCCCGTTCGGTGGCGGCTACGCGATCGCGGCCGGCCTCGGACCGGCGCTCGAGTACCTCGAGAGGTTCCGTTTCACCCCGGACGACCTCGCGTACCTCGCGACCCTCCTCGACAACGAGGACGCACCGTTGTTCCCGCAGGGCTTCCTCGACTACCTCGGCGCGATGCGCTGGTCGTGCGCCGTCGATGCGATCGCCGAAGGCTCGCTCGTATTTCCTCACGAGCCGCTCCTGCGGGTGCGTGGCCCCATCCTCCAGGCCCAGCTGGTCGAGACGCCGCTGCTCACGATCCTCAACTTCCAGACCCTGATCGCGACGAAGGCCGCGCGCGTCGCGCAGGCGGCGCGCGGTGGGGCGGTGCTCGAGTTCGGGTTGCGCCGCGCGCAGGGCCTCGATGGTGGGCTCGCCGCCTCGCGCGCGGCTTACATCGGCGGCACCTCGGCGACCTCGAACGTGCTCGCGGGCAAGTTGTTCGGCATCCCGGTGCGTGGCACGCACGCGCACAGCTGGGTGATGTTTCACGGCTCCGAGCTCGAAGCCTTTCGCGCGTACGCCGACGCGCTCCCCGGCAACTGCACGTTCCTCGTCGATACGTACGATTCGATCGAGGGTATCGAGCACGCGATCACGGTCGGCCACGAGCTGCGTGCGAAGGGCCACGAGCTCGCCGGCATCCGGCTCGATTCGGGCGACCTCGCGCACATCTCGAGCGAGGGTCGCAAGCTGCTCGATGCCGCTGGTTTTCCGAACGCCAAGATCGTCGCCTCGAACGATCTCGACGAGCAGTTGATCACGAACATCATCGATCAAGGTGCGCGCATCGATACGTGGGGGGTCGGTACCAAGCTCGTCACCGCGTACGATCAGCCGGCGCTCGGTGGGGTCTACAAGCTCGGTGCGAGCCGCGACGAGCACGGCGTGTGGCGCGACGCGATCAAGCTGTCCGAGCAACCGATCAAGATCTCGAACCCCGGCATCTTGCAGGTCCGCCGGCTGCGCCGCGGCGACGAGTACGTCGGCGACGTGATCTTCGACGCCGAGCGTGGGTTGTCGACGCCGCTCGAGCTCCACGACATCGAGGATCCGTTGCGCCCGCCGTCGACGCCAACCTTCGAGACGAGCGAGGACCTCTTGCAGCCCGTGATGCACGATGGCCAGCGCGTCGGCCCGAGGGTGACGCTCGCACGAGCACGCGCCCGTGCGGCCGCGGAGCTCGCGTTGCTCACACCGCGCACGCGCCGGTTCTTGAATCCCCAGCCGTATCCGGTCGGGCTCGATCGCAGCGTCCACACGCGCAAGCAGGAGCTGATCACCAAGGCTCGGAAGATCGCGAAGCAACCATGACCACACCCCTCGTGTTTTCGATCGCGACCTACGACTACCTCGGCGCGAAGATCGCGACGGCCGGCGGCTGGGAGCACGGCGCGGTGCATCGCGAGGTGTTCCCGGATGGCGAGCACTACTGCCGGATCGAGACCGATCCGGCGGATCGCGACGTGATCCTCGTCGGTGGCACGGTCGACGATGCCTCGACACTCGCGCTCTACGATCTCGCCTGCGGGCTCGTGAGCAGCGGCGCCTACCGGCTCTCGATCGTGATCCCGTACTTCGGCTATTCGACGATGGAGCGGTCGACGCGCGAAGGCGAGATCGTGACCGCGAAGACCCGCGCGCGCTTGCTGTCGTCGATTCCACTCGCGAGCCGCGGCACCCAGGTGTTCCTGCTCGATCTCCACGTCGCCTCGATCGCGCACTACTTCGAAGGCGGCCTCCGCCCGATCCACGTCTATGCGAAGGACCTGATCATCGATGCGGCGCGGCGCCTCGGCGGCGACGACTTCGTGCTCGCGTGCACCGATGCAGGCCGCGCCAAGTGGGTCGAGTCGCTCGCGAACGACCTCGGGGTCCAGGCCGCGTTCGTCTACAAGCGCCGGGTCTCGGGCAGCGAGACCCACGTCACCGGCGTGTCCGCGCAGGTCGCGGGGAAACGCGTCATCATCTACGACGACATGATTCGCACCGGTGGCTCGCTCATCAATGCCGCGCAGGCGTATCGCGATGCCGGCGCGGTCCGGATCGATGCGCTCGCGACCCACGGCCTGTTCCCGACCGATTCGCTCGCGCGGATCCAGGCGACCGGCCTGTTCGGACAGGTCGCCTGCACCGACAGCCATCCGCGTGCCGTCGCGCTCGCCGGCGACTATCTTGCGGTCGAGAGCACCGCCGCGCTCTTGACCGAGCATCTCAAGTCGAACCGGTAGCACCATGAAACTCATCAAGACCGCCGTCGCGTGCGTCAACCAGACCCCGTTCGCGTGGGACGAGAACTTCGCCCACTTGCGGATGGCGATCGATCACGCGCGTGCGGAGGGCGCGACCGTGCTCTGCCTTCCCGAGCTCGCGATCACCGGCTACGGCTGCGAAGACGCGTTCTTCATCGACGGGCTACAAGACACCGCGTTCAGCCAGCTCGATGCGCTCGCCGCGCACACCGCGGGCATGGTCGTGATCGTGGGGCTGCCGATCTTTCACGAGAAGGCGCTCTACAACTGCGCCGCCGTGCTCGCCGATGGTGCGATCGTCGGCTTCTCGGCCAAGCAATTTCTCCCCGGTGATGGCGTGCACTACGAGCCGCGCTGGTTCAAGCCGTGGCCGCCGGGCGAGATCGATGTTCTCGAGCGCACGAGCGACGACGGCACGACCCGCAAGTTTCCGATCGGCGATCTGGTGTTCGAGCTGGGGGATGTCCGCTTCGGCTGCGAGATCTGTGAAGACGCTTGGGTCGCGAATCGCCCGGGCATCGAGCTGTCGCTGCGCGGCGTCGACATCATGTGCAATCCCTCGGCGAGCCACTTCGCATTCGAGAAGTTCGCGGTCCGCCAGCGCTTCGTGATCGAAGGCTCGCGCGCGTTCGCCACCGCCTACCTCTATGCGAACTTGATGGGCAACGAGGCCGGCCGGATCATCTACGACGGCGGCGCGATGATCGCGTCGGGCGGGGCGCTGCTCGCGCGCGGTCGCCGGTTCTCGTATGCCGATGTCGAGCTCGTGACCGCCGTGATCGATGTCGACGGCAATCGCCGGGAAGCGGCGCGGCGCGTCGGGTTTCGCCCGCGCCACGATGCCGAGCGCCTGATGGTCTCGCACCCGTTCGTGTGGCCGAAGCGCCGCCCCGAGGTGTCGCCGCCGATCCCGCGCTCGTGGGAGGACCGCGCGTCGATCGAGCAAGAAGAGTTCGCGCGCGCCGTCGCGCTCGGCCTGTGGGACTACCTGCGCAAGTCGCGCGCGCACGGCTACGTGATCTCGATGTCGGGTGGCGCGGACTCGGCGGCGTGTGCGGTGCTCGTCGGTACCGCGATCCAGCTCGCGTTCGCCGAGCTCGGAGCAGGTGGGGTGCGCCAGCACTTGCCCTGGATCGCGCGGTTACAAGATGTCACCGAGGTCAAGGCCGCGGTCGCCGCGCTGCTGTCGTGCGCGTATCAGCCGACGGAGAACTCCGGCATGGTCACGCGGCTCGCCGCCGAGGCGGTCGCCAAGGCGGTCGGTGCGGACTTCCACGTGATCGATGTCGATCCGCAGTACAAGGCGTACATCGCGTCGCTCGAGAAGGCGCTCGGTCGCACGCTCGCATGGCAGACCGATGACCTCGCGCTGCAGAACATCCAGGCGCGCGTGCGCTCGCCTTCGATCTGGATGCTCGCGAACCTGCGCAACTCGGTCTTGATCACGACCTCGAATCGCTCCGAGGCCGCGGTCGGCTACGCGACGATGGATGGCGATACCTCTGGTGGGCTCGCGCCGCTCGGCGGGATCGATAAATCGTTCTTGCGCAGCTGGCTGCGCTGGATGGAGACCAAGGGCCTGCTCGACCTCGAGCCGATCCCTGCGCTCGGCGCGATCAACTCGCAGCAGCCAACCGCGGAGCTCCGGCCTGCCTCGACGACCGGCGGCGCGGGCCAGACCGACGAAGCGGACCTCATGCCGTACGATTTTCTGGAGGCTGTCGAGGACTCCGCGATTCGCGACAAGCGCACGCCGGTCGAGGTGCTGCAGGAGCTGATGCCTCGCTATCCGCAATGGAAGGTCACCGAGCTCGCCACCTGGATCGAGCGGTTCTTCCAGCGCTGGTGTCAGAACCAATGGAAGCGCGAGCGTATCGCGCCGAGCTTCCACCTCGACGATCGCAATGTCGATCCGCGATCGTGGTGTCGCTTCCCGATCCTGTCGGGTGGCTTCGATAAGGAGCTCGCCGAGATGCGGGCGTTCGTCGCGATGGGCCGCGCGGGCAGGGCTTAGATGTTCGAGTACGAATATCCGCGCGCCGCGCTCGCCGTCGATTGTGTCGTGTTCGGCCTCGACGAGACCGATCTGAAGGTCTTGCTGATCCAGAGGAAGCTCGCACCGTTTCAACATGCCTGGGCGCTGCCCGGTGGCTTCGTGCGCCTCGACGAGGAGCTCGATGCCGCCGCGCGGCGCGAGCTCGAAGAAGAGGCGGGCGTCAGCGATGTCTATCTCGAGCAGCTCTACACGGTCGGGACGCTCGGCCGGGATCCGCGCGAGCGCGTCGTGACCGTCGCGTACTACGCGCTCGCGAAGCTCTCCGATCACCGGATCCGTGCGGCGACCGATGCGATGGGCGTCGGCTGGTTCTCGCTCGACGATTTGCCGAAGCTCGCGTTCGATCATCGAGAGATCGTCGAGCACGCCGTGCTGCGGCTCCGCGGCAAGGTCCGCTACGCGCCGATCGGCTTCGAGTTGCTGCCGCCGCGGTTCTCGTTGACCCAGCTCCAGAAGCTATACGAGATGGTGCTCGGCACCGGCCTCGACAAGCGCAACTTCCGCAAGAAGATGCTCGCGATGGATCTGCTCGTCGAGACCGACGAGGTCGAGCAGGGCGTTCGCCATCGCGCGGCTCGGCTCTACCGGTTCGATCGCCGCAAGTACGATCGCCTGACCAAGCAGGGCTTCGAGTTCGCGATGTAAGCTGCGCCATGCGCGCGTTGATCCTCGTCGATCTGCAATACGACTTCATGCCCGGTGGTGCGCTGGCGGTCGCGCGCGGGGACGAGGTCGTGAAGATCGCGAATCGCGTGATGCCGCACTTCTCGACCGTGGTCGCGACGCAAGATTGGCACCCGCCGAGTCATGGCAGCTTCGCGATCAACCATCCCGGCTGCAAGCCGTACGACCTCGGCACGCTCGGTGGCGCGCCGCAGGTGATGTGGCCCGCGCACTGCGTGCAGGACACCCACGGCGCGGAGCTCCATGCCGACCTCGATCGCGCCCGCTTCACCGAGGTGTTTCGCAAGGGTACGGATGCGAACCTCGATAGCTACTCGGGCTTCTTCGACAATGGTCACGCGAAGGCGACCGGACTCGGTGCGTGGCTGAAGACCCGCTGGATCGAACAGGTCTACGTGCTGGGCCTCGCGACCGACTACTGCGTGAAGTTCACGGCGCTCGATGCGCGGTCGCTCGGCTTCGACGTCAAGTTGATCGAAGACGGCTGCCGCGCCGTCGAGCTCCATCCTGGCGACGGGGATCAGGCGATCTCGGAGCTCCGTGGCGCGGGTGTCACGATCGTCGAGAGCGGCGCGATCGGGGCTTGATCGGGCTGATCGTGCACACCGGGCACCAGCGCACGGCTGCCCGTAGCTAACTCCCTGATCTTCGAGTGGCACGCGTGGTGCTCTTGACCCAGGCATGAGGCCCCAAGAATCTTCGCGTCCGCATCATGGTGGTTGGCAGGGTTTCTTCGAGCCGATCGCACCGCCTCCGGTCGAGACGTTCGATCCGACCCCACACTCCCCGGTTCGGGATGATTCCCAGCTCGGCGCGACCGAGGATCTCGATCGCCAGCCCGACGGTGTGCCCCACGTCGTCGTCGCGCAAACCGCCACATTCTCGGTCATCTTCGCGATCCTCGTGCTCTCGATCTTCTTCCTGAGCTCGATCGTCGCGAAGGTCGGTGCGGTGCTGCTCGTCCTCATGGCAATCCCCGTGATGGTCAAGAAACTGAACAAGAAGGCCGAGCGTGAGCGCGACCACGTTCACCCCTCGCGCTAACTCGATAGTTCTGTTGCACTGAACCGTCAGGTCCGCGAGATTGCGGGTAGGTGCTTCGTTTCGTTGTCTTCCTCGGCATGGTCGCCCTTGCGGCCTGCGGCGCGCGCCAGCAGACGATGCCCAGGACGGGGACCGAATATCTGATCGGCCTGGACCTCGAAACGGTCGGCAAGAACCCGATCGACAAGACCGACATCCTGCCGCGGCTCGGGCTCCAGGCCGTGATCAAGCGTAACGCCGACAAGATCTCGGACGACGACGACACCACGCAGCCGACGGGCGCGATCGACGAGTATCAGCTCCAGCTCGATACCCAGCGGATCATCGGCGTGTATCAAAAGCTCGGCTACTTCGCGGTCGAGGTGAAGACCCGGATCGACAAGCAGCCGAGCTCGGATGCCGCGCGGCTCGTGTTCCTGGTCACGCCCGGCAAGCGCGCGGTCGTGCACCTCGAGTTCTTCGGCATGCCGGAGAACATCGACTACAAGAAGGTCCACGCCGCGGTCGGGATCAAGGAGGGCTCGCCGTACGACTACGAGGCGTTCGACGCGTCGAAGGAGCCGCTCGGTGACCTGCTACAAGATTTCGGCTTCGCGCACGCGCGCCTCGAAGGGACGACGATCGCGGATAAGATCAAGAGCCGCGCGACGATCCGCTACGTCGTCGATCCGGGCCCGCGCTCGACGTTCGGCGAGGTCCAACTGATCGGCATCGAGAAGGGTATCCTTTCGGATGCGGTGCTCGCGCGGATCGCGTTCGTACCCGGCCAACAGTTCTCCCACCAGGCGATCGTCGATACCCAGGCCGCGATCTACGGCATCGGGTTGTTCAGCACGGTGCGCGTCGAGCCGAACCAGGACGTCGACCCGGTCGTCAAGGTGAAGGTCTCGGTCACCCCGGTGACGAAGAACGAAGTGAGCGCGGGCTTCGGTGCCGGTCTCGATCCGACCGCCTACTCGGCACGCGCGCGGTTCACGTGGACCCGCCACGGCATCATCACGCCGCTCACGACCTCGGCGCTCGATCTCCGACCGGAGTACGCGTTCGAGACCGCGACGTGTGATGGTTGGTATCGGTTCTGGAGCTGCAAGCGCGACTTCCGCGGCCGGCTCGTCGAGACGATCACGCAACAAGATCTGTTCCTGCCCGACATCAAGGGCGATGTCGAAGGCGGCGTCGACTACCTCGTCTACGAGGCGTACGCGAAGCTCGGCGCCCATGTTCGGCTCGGCATCTCGAGCCCGATCTTCACGAAGAAGCTGCAGCTCCGCGTCGGCTGGCTCTACCAGATCAACGACTTCCCTTCGATCTACGTCGACGACACGACGAAGCCGCTCGGCATCCACTCCGTGAACTACGTCGGCGCGTACACCGGCGCCATCGTGCTCGACCTGCGGGATCACGCGATCAACACCACGTTCGGGCTCTACGCCGAGTTTCGTATCGCCGAGGGCACCCCAGCGGCGCTCGGCAGCTACACGTACACCCAGGTCACGCCGGAGGTCCGTGGCTACCTTCCGATCGCATCGAAGTTCGTCCTGGCGGCGCGCGCCAGGCTCGGTACGATCAGCGGCGACGTGCCAGCCACCGAGCGCTACTTCGGCGGCGGTACGTCGAGCATGCGCGGCTTTGGCGCGCGTCAGCTCTCGCCGTATGCGCCCTCGCTCTCGGATGGCACCATCAATCTGCCGGTCGGTGGCGCGGGTTTGTTCGAGACCAGCTTCGAGCTGCGTACGCCGCCGGTGCTCACGCTCGCCGGCCTCGATCTCAATACGGTGGTGTTCCTCGATGGCGGGGATGTCACGTTCGCGGCCGACGAGCTCGATATCTCGAACCTGCACTGGGCCGCCGGTGCGGGCCTTCGCCTCGTCACGCCGATCGGCCCGATCGGGCTCGATGTCGCGTACCGCTTGAATCGCACGAACGCCGCGCCGAATAACCCGGATCCCGGCACGCGCTTCAACTTCCTGTTCGCGGTCGGCGAGGCGTTCTAGTGGCGAAGGTCCGGCGCTGGCTCAAGCGGATCACGTTCGGCGTGCTCGGCCTCGTGCTGTTCGTGTTCGCCGGCGTGTTGATCTTCATCCACACCGATCGCGGTCGCGACTTCATTCGCCGCCGAGCCGAGGGTGCGCTCTTGAACACGTTCCCGGGCGGCTTCTCGATCGGGAGGATCGAAGGCAGCGTGTTCGGGACGCTCGTCGTCGACGATCTGCGGATCAACGCGCGCGACGGCAAGCCGATGATCGTGGTCGGCACCGCGCGGGTGAAGCTCGACCTCCGTCCGCTGCTAAATCACACCGCGCGGATCAGCCGGCTCGATCTCGAAGATGTCACGTTCGACAAGCATCCCTTGCCGGACCCCCCGGTACCGGAGACCCCGAGCGAGTCGAGCGGTGGTCCCTCGAAGTGGGCGGTGGAGATTCCCCACGCGACGGTCGTGCGCGGTCACGTGGTGATCGCCGGCGAGGCGGGACCGATCGTCGATCTCCACGATCTCGATGTCGAAGCTGCGATCTCCATCGACGACGGCCTCACGATCACGGCCCACGCACTCGGCACGCTCGAGGACAAGACGGTCGAAGCGACCGCGATGCTCGCGTATGCGGGCGAGACGCTGCTCGCCCCGCTCGCCTTCGTGAAGGTCGGCGATGCGTCGCTGACCGCGCTCGCGGTCTACGCGGGCCCGCGGGTCGATGGCGTCGTGCGCGCTCACCTGCCCGCAGCGATCGTGAAGGAATTTGCGAACAAGGTGATCCCCGGCGATGCCGACCTCGTGATCACCGCACTCGCCGGCTCGATCGATGCGAAGGTCGAGATGGCCGGTGCGACGCTGCGCGCACTGCTCGAGACGGATCTCGTCGCGAAGGCGGCGAAGGGCTTCGTCGTCGCCGAGGTCCCCGATGCGACGCGGCTCGATCCGCGGATCACCGGTGGCGGCATCGCGACGGCCTCGATCGACGCGAGCTCGGACCACGTGCGCGGCATCGTCACGGTCGACGGCATGTACCGCGTCGACAAGGCGACCGTCGGTCAGGATACGATCAAGGCCAAGACGCTCGTCGCGGTCGATGCCTCGCTCTCCGGTGCGTGGCTGTTCCTCGAGGCGGGCTCGGATCTCGGCCGGGCACACGCGACCGCGATCGCGGAGGTCACGCGCGAGAAGGCCGAGTACGTGCTCAAGAAGTCGACGTTCATCGCGTCGGCGCGCAAGGTAGGCGCCCGCAAGACTGACCTCGCGGTTGGCTCGGTCACGACCGCACTACGCGCGAGTGGCCCGCTGTGGCCGAAGCGCGCGGTGAAGATCAACGGCACGATCGGCGGCGACGGGATCCGGTTCGGCGACCTCGCCGTGCAGACCGTCGATGTCTCGCTCGCGGTTGGCAAGCAAGCCTCCGGTCACCTCGAGCTCGGCGGCGTGAGCAAGGGCGGCAAGCCACTCGGCTCGGCGAGCCTCGATGCGCACGGCTCGCTCGCGCAAACCGACGCGGGCCCCATCATCACGATCGATCTCGACGATCACTCGATCGTGACAGCGCCGGGCGCGGCAGGCGCACCGAGCGCCACGTGGACTGGCGCGGGTGGCCACGTCGTGATCGACCCGGTGAAGGTCACGGTCACCGGGTTCCACACCGGCAGTGGCAGCGGCAAGGTCAGCGCGGACGTCGCCTTCACCAAGGCAAGCCAGGATCTACGCGCGACCATCGATGCCTCGAGCGTCGAGCTCGCCACGCTCGCGCCGCAGGTCAAGGGTACGGCAGCCGCGAAGCTCACGGTCGAGCGCAAGGGCGGTCGCTGGTCGGGAGGTGGACAGATCGGCGTCGTGAAGCTCGCGCTGCCAAACCAACCGGTGCTCGATATCGATGCGGACGTGAAGATCGCGGGCCGCCATGTCGAGCTCGATGCGACCACCGTCGCGGAAGCAGGCGCGGTCGTGCTGCAAGTCGATCTCGAAGGACCCGCGGATCTGACCAACCCGCTCGCGTGGAAGCGGCTCGATCGTCGCGCGATCACCGAGGTCGGCTTCGCGGTCTCGCATCTCGATCTCGCCAAGCTCGGCAAGCCGAAGCTGATCGGCACCGTCGACGGCAAGCTCGGCATCACGAGCACCACCGCCAGTGGTGATCTCACGATCTCGAATGTCGTCACCGATGCGGGCACGTTCGGTGGCGACCTCACGCTCGCACCCAATGGTCACAACCTCGATGTCGGGCTCGCCGCGCGGCTCGATGGCACGGAGGTGGTCGACGGCGTTGCGACCGTCGCGCTGCCGCTCCATCCGTTCGATCCCGCGGGCTGGGCCGCGCTCGGCGAGCGCCTGCTGAAGAGCGCCGAGATCAAGGTCAAACCGATCGAGGTCGATCCGGTGCTGCTCGCGAAGTTCAAGATCAAAGCGCCCTATCACGGCACGTTCGAGGCTTCGATCACCGCCGCCGAAGGTGCGGATTCGGTGACGGTGAAAGCGAACGTGCACGGCCTCTCGGGCGGCATCATCAAGCAGCCGATCGAGGTCGCCGCGACCGCGACGCTCGACGAGCACACCGGCCTCGTGGCGGGCGCGACGGTCTCGGCCGGCAAGCAGGATCTCGTCAAGGTCAGCTTCGATACGCCGGCCACGCTCGATACGCTGGCGACGCTGAAGGCGGCACAGCTGCATGGCTTGATCGAGTTCCCCGATGCGAACGCGAAGGATCTCGTCACAATAATCGGGCGCGGCGATGTCACCGGCGGCACGCTGACTGGCAACGTCAAGATCGAGGGCACGATCGGCATGCCGACCGCGGTCGTCGATCTGAAGCTCGCGAAGGTCACGATTCCGGCGAGCCTCGCAGGTCGCAAGCCGGCGCTGCTCGAGAGCCTCGGGATCAAGGCGACGTGGGATGGTCAGATCGCGGACCTCGAGATCGCGGGCCTCGAAGCAAAGGGCAGCACGCTCGAGATCAAGGCGCACGGTGACCCGCGCCATCGCGAAGCGGTGACCGCCTCGATCGACGCGACGAAGTTCGACATCGCGCCGGTCACCGCGTTCGGGACGGGCGCGATCTCCGCGGCGCGAGGCACGATCGATGCGCATCTGAAGCTGAATGGCATCGACCCCGATACCGGCGACGCCTCGGGGACGTTGAACGTGACGAACGGGCGGTTTCCACTGTCGGCGTTGCTCGGCACGCTGCGCTCGATCAATGCGCAGATCGAGATCGCGAATCACCAGCTCAAGCTCAAGAAGCTCGACGCCAAGCTCGGCCAGGGCGTGATCACCGCGACCGCGAGTGCGGAGCTCGATGGCTCGGTGCCGAAGAAGTTCCACGCCGATGCCACGGTCAAGGACGTCTCGCTCGTGCGGGCGTTCGAGCCCAAGATCAATGCAGCCGTGAAGATCGATCTCGACAACGGTGGCGGCCAGTGGACCGGCAACATCGATATCAACCAGGCGAGCGTCGACATCTTGAAGTCCGGTGGCGTCAAGCTGCTCGATGCCTCGGCGCCAGACGACCTGGTGTTCATCGACGATGCCAGTCGCGACCAGATCACGCTCGGCGCGCGCGAGCCGCCGAGCAGGCCGTGGCTCGTCGCGCACATCAAGATCCATCCCGCCGCCATCCAGGTGATCCAGGAACAATTCCAGGTCCGCGGCTCGGCGAACGGCAACCTCGAGCTCTCGCTCGGCCAGGGCTCGGTCGGTGTCGACGGCATGGTCGAGGCAACGCGCGCCGACATCGATCTGCTCGGGACGCGCTCGATCCTCGAGATCGGTCAGGTGATCTTCGACGGCACGACGGACCCACTGCTCAACGTTCGCGTGATCCGCGAGCTCGAATCACTGACCGTGACCGCCCAGGTCGCGGGGCGCGCGAGCTCGCCCGAGCTGACGATGACGAGCGACTCCGGCACCTACACCCAGGGCGAGCTCTATTCGATGTTCATCGGCGGTCAGGCCTCGGGTAGCCAGGCCGGCGGCAATGCGGCGCAGGCCGGCGAGGCCGCGGGCGCGGGCTACGCCTCGTCGGTGTTGACCTCGACGTTTCGCAAGCTCGCACAGCGCGCGTTCAAGGTCGATCTCCGGCTCGACTTCAACTACGAGGTCGGCACCGCGACCTCGAGTGACGCGATCCGCGTGGGCTACTGGTACAACTCGCGGATCTTCATCGCCGGGCGCAGTCACTACGCGGCGCGCGTCGACGAGAACTCGAACGAGGTGTTGCTCGAGTACCACCTGCGCGGCAACTCGCTGATCCAGGCGAGCGCCGGCGACCGCGGCTACGATGGCGTCGACTACGTGAAACGCTGGCACTGGTAGGAGCTGCAATGGACCTCTCTCATCTTCGCGACCGGATCGATTCGGTCGATCGTCAGATCATCGCGCTGCTCGCCGAGCGCAATCAGATCGTCGAAGAGGTCGCGCTCGCGAAGCTCGAGGCCGCATCGCCATTTCGCGATCGCGAGCGCGAGGAGCGCTTGCTCGTTCGGCTGCGCGAGCACGCGACTGCCGCCGGCGTCGATCCTCATCAGATCGAGCGGATCTATCGCATCGTGATGGACATGTCGGTCGCGCACCAAGAAGCGACCGTGCGCAACCGCACTGATGCACCGCTGCGCGTCGCCTATCAAGGCGTCGAAGGTAGCTACAGCCATCTCACCGCGCAGCGCCGGTTCGGGGGCCGCGCTGGTGGCGCCCTGCTCACTGGCTTCGACACGTTCCGCCAGGCGGGTGATGCGGTGTTGCACGGCGCCGCGGATCTCGCGCTGTTGCCGATCGAGAACACGACCGCGGGCAGCATCAACGAGACCTACGATCTGTTCAGCACGGGCGGCTTGCACATCACGGGGGAGGTCGTCAGTGCGATCGAGCATTGCTTGCTCGCGCTGCCTGGCGTCGCATTCGCCGAGCTCCGCACGGTGAGCTCGCATCCGCAGGCGCTCGCGCAGTGCCAGGCCTTTTTCAGCGAGCACCCGCACCTGTCGCCGAGCTCGGAGCTCGACACCGCGGGCTCCGCGCGACGTGTCGCCGAGCTCGGTGATCGAACGCACGCGGCGATCGCCTCGGCAGCCGCCGCGAAGACCTACGGGCTCGCGATCCTCGCGTCCGGGATCCAGACCTCGGCCGACAACGCGACCCGCTTCGTCGAGATCGCGCTGCGACCCTCACCCGTCGCGCCCGATGCACCGGCGAAGACCTCGCTGCTGGTCGCGCTCGCAGATCGCCCCGGTGCGCTCGGCGAGATCCTCATGAGATTTGCGTCACGCGGACTATCACTCACGAAGCTCGAGTCGCGGCCGATACCCAACATCCCGTTTACGTATCGGTTTTATATCGACGTCCTCGGTCACGCGTCGAGCGATGCGTTTCAGCACGCGCTGGCAGAGGTCGCGGGGTTGACCACGGAATTGCGAATCCTCGGGACGTACGCGTCCGAACAGAGGTAGCTTTGAAGGATGCGGGTGACCTTGCTGGCGCTGTGCGTGGCAGGCTGTAGCTTTCATCCAGGCGCGGCATCCGGCGACGGCGGCACGAGCGGCGATGGTGGGGATCGCGATGGCGGGAATCCTGGTAACGACGCGGGCAGTGGTAGTGGCAGCGGCATGTCCTGCACGTCGTACTCGACCGTCATCGACACGTGTTCGCTGAACGGTCAAACCTCGCCTGGTTCGGTGACCTGGACCGACGGCCTCACCTACGACACCGACAACCACACGCTCAGCACCGGCGGCTTCAACCCCACCGTGACCCATCCGAACCACGTGGTGGTCGGCACGATCGACGTGATCCTCGCGACGAGCTTCACGATCACCGGCACGGTCGCGATCACGGGGACCCACGCGTTCGCGATCGCCGCGACCGGCACGGTCAACATCAATGGCACGCTCGATCTCACGGATGGAGGTGCAGGCGCGCGCAGCACCAGCGCCTGCGGAACCGCAGCGGGCCACGACGGCACCTCGAACAGCAACAAAGGTGGAGGTGGCGGCGGCGGTGCATTCGCGGGCGCGGGCGCCGCGGGTGGCCTCGGCAACAGCACGGCTGGCACGAGTGGCGCGGCGGGCACCGCGATCGCTGCGCGACCGGCGACGCTGACCGGCGGTTGTTCGGCGGGGCTCGGCGGCGGCGTGGGCGCTACGCAGTTCATTCCGGGCAGCGTGAATGGTCGCGGTGGTGGTGCGATCCTGATCGCGACGCCGACCACGATCACGCTGAACGCGAGCGGCGTGATCAACGCGGGTGGCGGCGGCGGGCGCGGTGGCTTCAGCTTCATGTCGACGATCGCGGGAGGCGGTGGTGGTGGTTCGGGCGGCATGATCCTCCTCGAAGCAGCGACGATCGCGAACGGTGGCGCGATCGCTGCGAACGGAGGAGGCGGCGGCGAAGGTGGCGATAGCAATGGCAACGGTAATGGCAATGGCAACGGCGGCAACAGCACCGGTGATCCAGGCAAGAGCGGTCTCGCGAGCGCGGCGCAGGCGGATGGCGCTCCGGTGGAACGACGCTCGGGGGCAACGGCGGCAAGGGCAACGTCGTCACCGCGTTCGATACGAACATGGTCGGCTCCGACAGCAGCGCGGCGGGCGGTGGTGGCGGTGGCGGTGTCGGCTTCATCGCGAGCTCGCATGCGATCACGGGTGGTGTCGTTTCGCCGCCCGCCGGCTCGTGGCCGTAGCGACTCGGTGACACGATGCCGTGCATGCGAGCAGTTCGCGTTCACGAGCTCACCGGTCCGTCCAACCTGCGTGTCGACGAGGTTCCGTCGCCCGTGCCGGGAGCTGGCCAGGTCCTGATCGATGTCAAAGCCGCGGGCGTGAACTTCCCCGACATCCTGATCACGCAGGGCAAGTATCAGTTCAAACCCACGCTACCGTTCTCGCCGGGTGGTGAAGCGGCCGGCGTCATCTCGGCCGTCGGTCCGGGGGTGACCTCGCTCGAGCTCGGCGATCGCGTCGCGACCACGCTGCTCTATGGTGCGTACGCCGAACAAGTCGTCGCGCCCGAGATGGCGACCGTGAAGCTACCGGATGCCGTTCCGTTCGAGATCGGCGCCGCCACGTTGCTCACATACGCGACCACGTATCACGCGCTCGTCGATCGCGCGGCGCTCCAGCCGAAGGAGACCCTACTCGTCCTCGGCGCCGCGGGCGGAGTTGGCATCGCCGCGGTCGAGCTCGGCGTGTTGCTCGGCGCGAAGGTGATCGCCGCCGCCTCGTCGGAGGACAAGCTCGCGTTCTGTCGCGCGCACGGTGCGTCGGAAGGGATCAACTACACGACCGAAGATCTCAAGGAGCGCATCAAGGCGCTCACCAACGGCAACGGCGTCGACTGCATCTACGATCCGGTGGGTGGCAACCTCGCCGAGCCCGCGCTGCGCGGCATCGCCTGGCAGGGTCGCTATCTCGTCGTCGGGTTTGCCGCGGGCGAGATTCCAAAGATCCCGCTCAACCTCACGCTGCTCAAGGGCTGCCAGATCGTCGGCGTGTTCTGGGGCCAGTTCGCGATGCGCGAGAGTGCGAAGAACCGAGCGCACTGCGAGCAGCTGTTCGCGTGGGTCGCGGAGGGCAAGCTCTCTCCCGCGATCGATGCGACGTTGCCGTTCGAGCAAGCGGGCGAAGCGCTCGGTCGGCTCGCGCGCCGCGAAGTCAAAGGCAAGCTCGTCCTCGTACCATGACGATCGAAGCCCTCCTCGCCGCCGAAGGACGCGCTCGCGAGCTACTCGCCGAGTGCATGCGCCGCGACCTCGTCGTTGCCGGTAAGACCGAGAGCGAGATCAGCGACGAGATCGCCGCGCTCGCGCTCGACCTCTTCGGCGTGAAGAAGTTCTGGCACAAGCGGATCGTTCGCGCGGGCCGCAACACGCTCCTGCCCTACGCCGAGAATCCGCCCGATCACACGCTCGCGGCCGACGACATCCTGTTCTTCGATTTCGGGCCGATCTTCGAGGAGTGGGAGGCCGACGTCGGCTTCACGGTCGTCCTCGGTGACGATCCGAGAAAGCGGGCGCTCGCCGCCGATACCGCGAAGGTCTGGGACCAGGGCGCCTCCTTCTTTCGCGCGCATCCCGAGCTCACCGCGGCGCAGTACTATGCCGAGGTCTGTGCGCTCGCTCGCGCCGCGGGGTGGGAGTTCGGCCACACGCACTGCGGGCACGTCGTCGGCAAGTTTCCGCACGAGCGCGATGCGGCCGGAGATACCGAGCTGATGACCGCGGACAATCACAGCCCGCTTCGCCGAGCCGGTCGCGATGGCGAGCCCCTGCACTGGATCCTCGAGGTCCACCTCGTCGATCGCGCGGCCGGCTACGGCGGTTTTCAAGAAGCGCTGCTAGTCGAGTAGATCGATCCGCGGCACGAGCCCGGCACGGATCACCAGGTGGCTCGCGCGATCGATCGCGAAGCTCGGCGCGCCATGGCCGTGGACATCCACGCTGTAATGGCCGCCGCCTTCGCGCTGGAACTCGCGCGCTGCGACCGCGCGCAGACACGGCAAAGGCTCGCCCGCGCAGCCGCGCATCGTCGCGGTGCCCTGCGCATCGACATCGAGCTCGGCGCCCGCCGCATCGATCTCGGCGACCCGCGAGTGGTGATGGCTCGCCCATGTCCACAACCTCAACGCGACCAGTCCACCGAGTGCGATCGCCGAGATCCCCGTGTTCGTCACGCTTGATCGAGCCAGGGCGCGAACCACGGTCGCAAGAAATCGATGTCGTCAGGTCGCCCCGATCGGATCGATTCGCGCGAGCACTGCGTCAGCCGAGGAGATCCCAGCGGTTACCCAGCAGATCGACGAACACGACGACTCGCCCGTACGCCTCCTGGCGCGGCTCGCCAAGCACCATCACATTCGCCGCGCGCATCCGTGCGAGCTGCGCGTCGAAGTCGTCGACGCGCAAGAAGAACCCGACCCGCCCCCCGTGCTGGTTGCCGATCGCGGCGCGTTCGGCATCGCTGTCGGCGCGCGCGAGCAAGAGGCCGGTGTGCGCGTGTTTCGGGCGCACCACGACCCAGCGCTTCGCGGCGCCGGTGCGCGTCGAGACGGCCGCAATGTCTTCGATCAGCTCGAAGCCGAGGACGTCGACGAAGAACGCGATCGCCGGATCGTACTCGGTGACAAGAAGGCTGACGAGCTCGATGCCTGCCACGGTTAGTTACTGAGGCAGGCCTTGTAGCCGCCGGCGAAGCCCTTCTTGAGGGAGGCGACGCGCTGAGCGGAGGTGCCGTGCGTGAAGGTCTCCGGGCGAACCGTGCCCGTCGCCTTCTTTTGCAGCGTGTCGTCACCGATCTGTGACGCGGCGTTGAGCGCCTCGTCCATGTCGCCCGGATCGACGATCTTGCGCTCGTTCGCGCTCTTGGCCCACGCGCCGGCGAAGCAGTCCGCCTGGAGCTCGATCGTCACCGAATCGGTGCCGCGATCGAACAGGCCAGTGAGCTTCTGGATGTGGTGACCGACCTCGTGCGCGATCACGTAGGCCTGCGCGAAATCGCCAGGCGCTCCGAGCTTGTCCTTGAGCTCGTCGTAGAACGACAGGTCGATGTAGACCTTCTGATCGACCTGGCAATAGAACGGACCGACCGCGGTGGTCGCGGTGCCGCAACCCGATCGAATGCCGCGGCGAAACAGCACCATGCGGGCGTCGCGATAGCTCGGGACTTGAGCGCGCCAGGTCTTCTGGACGTCTTCGAACACGAAGCCGACGAACTTCGCGGCTTCCTGTTCCTCTGCCGAGGCTTGGACCGGCGCGTTTGCGGTCGAGCGGGCAGGGGCATGCGAGACCGAATTCGAGCACTGGCCGCCGTACATCACCGCGCCGCCGATCACGAGGCCAACGAGGATGCCCCTCCAGCCGAACCGCGAGAGCAGCTGGATGAGCAGGAACAAGCCACCGCCACCGCCGCCGCCGAAGCCGCCAAGCCCGGCGCCGTTTTCGCTGCGGCGATCTTCGACTTCAGAGTTCGAATAGTTCCGATCCCATTGCATGGTGAGGCCCTCCCAATGCAATAGCCGGACTCGTGGGGTTGCGCGAGTCGTTGCCACCCTAATCGCGTGCGCGGGCGCTACATCGCTCACCTGCGCTGCGCGCTCTCTCTACGACGCGCGGCAATCCGAGATCGTCCGCGTGCGTCACGACGTGACGGCTGCATGTAGGTGCCGTTTGTTTTCGTGCCCTCGTCGGAAAAGCGGTCCAAAATTGAAGATGATGAGAAAGCGAGCGTTGCTGTATGCGCTCTGCGTGGGAGGTGTCGCGGGGTGCGGTGGCGCGCACTCGCGCGGGGTGGCCGCGAGCGCGTCGAGCTCGGAGGCCAGCTCGCAACAGCTCCATTCGCAGATCACGGCCGAAGGCACGTGCGTCCACGTCGCGCTGTTCGAGAACGGCGCGGCGCACGGCGAGATCTGTGCGAGCTCGGCGATCGCGAAGGGATTCACCATCGTGGATCTCACCGAGACCTGGACGCCCACGCTGCTCGCGCCGACCGCCGACGGTCAGCTGCCGAGCTTTCACGAACGCTACCTCCAGCTGGCGAACGAGCGCGATCCGGACAACAAACCGCTGGGCCCCACGGGCCAGGCGAGCGAAGATGATGACGCGCTCGACGAGCTTTACGGCGTAGTGCCGGCCCTCGCGATCGTGCACTCGCGCCTCGCAGACGAGTCGCGGCACCAGTGTCACACCGCCATCGATCCGAAGCCGATCCTCGCGCTCGACCGGACGCTGTCGCAAGACAACAAGAACGAGGTCGCGATCGCAGAGCAAGCGCGTGCGGTGCTCGCGGCGCAGCTCGACAAAGAAGGCGCACGCCGCAAGCTGGGTGACACGAGCGCGCTCGCGTCGGATCCCGCGTGGAAGGACAGGTACGCGCGCTGGCAGAAATACGACGCGCAACACACCGCGCTCGTCGCCGCGGAGCAGCACCTGCGCTGTGAAGGCTGGCTGATCGATAAAGATACCGATGGCTCGTTCACCTGGCGGACCGGCAACGCGATCGAGAACTTCCAGCGCCGGAACTTCCTGTTGCCGACGGAGCGCCTCGATCCCGAGACCCGTGAAGCGCTGCAGGTCCCGAGCAAGGAGCTCGATTTCCGGTTGGCGCTGCGGATCCTTCGCGAGCGCGTCGTCGATGCGACGGGCATCGTCGAGGACGGCACCGCGAGCACGGGCCCGCAACCGATCCTCGGACGCATGCTCGATCCCGAGGCCATGCGCAGCGCGCGTGGCCACGAACAGCCGATGCCGAATGGCGCGCCGGATCTCGTCGGGCCGGCGACCGAGGCCGCGGCCAAGGCGCTCGGCTGGACAGGTCCGGACGAGGTTCGAACGTTCCTCGAGACTCACCCGACGGGCATGCGCGTCGCCGTCGCGTTGCCTGCCGTGCCCGCGTACTACGCGGCGCACATGGAGCTCTCGGCCGAGATCGATCGTGGAGATGTCTATTATGACGAACAACCCCCACCGTTTCGCCGCATCGTCGCGCACCGCCCGAACCTCGTGCTCTATGTCGACGATCATGGGACCCGGCGCGCGCTCGTGCGCTGGCCCACGACGATCGGTGGCTGGGCAGATCAGCGCATGTCGGATGGCTCGCTCGTCCAGCGCTGGAAAGAGTCCGATGTCGGGCCGCGCGTGTGGCGCGACATCTTTGCGGGCCCGACCTGGCTCGCTCCCAAATCGACGCCCGATCGCGAGCTCGTGAAGAACCTCTGGAACGGGCACTGGGCGCTCAAGAGCGAGGAGTTCGGCCCGGGCCCTCACGCCGCGTACGGCATGGTGCTGATCGAGCATCTACAGGTGGTCAAGCAGAAGGACGGCACCGAGCGGCTCGATGACAACGGCATCGGCACCCACGGCTCGGCGAGCGTGACCTCGATCGTCAACGGCTCGAGCCACGGTTGCCATCGCCTCTACAACCAGCTCGCGGTCCGGCTCGGCGACTTCCTGCTGCGCCATCGGACGCACCTCGTCAAAGGCGAGCAGCCCGAGCAGTACCGGCGGTTCGTGCGCCACAACGGCGAGCTCTTCAAGGCGAAGATCGACACCCGTGGCTTCGCGTACGAGCTCACGCCCCCGGTGCCGGTCAACGTGACGAAGGGCAACATCCTCTCGCCACGCAAAGTGCCGCCGCGCGCCTCCGCTCCCGCGCGGCCGTAGCTAGACTGCGCGTATGCGCGTGCTCTCGATCCTCTGTCTGCTCTTCGGCTTCGCCGAGGCAAAGAAGCCGCCACCGCCGAGCAAGGTGGAGAGCGCCGCGCAGAAGATCGTAGAGCAGTGGATCACCGCGATGCACTTCGGCGGAGGAACGCAGGCCGCCACATCGCTCACGCAGACCCCGTTCTTCTCGATCGCCGCGACCGACGAGGCGACGCCGTGCGCCGAGACCACCGCGAAGACGGCGACCGCGCTCCGCACCGCGCTCGCATGTCTCCACGATCACATCGCACCGAGGGGCACGCCGAAGGTCTGGCACCGCACGCTCGGTGGTCCGCTCGCCGCGCAGATGAAGAACATCGCGGCGCTCGCGAAGGGCTCGCTCATCTTCGAGCTCGACGAAGGCTGCGATGGCACGTCCAACCAGACGCTCGTCGTCGTGAAGGGCAAGCAGGTCAGCGCGGTGCTCGCTCAGACCGCGGCATGCAGCGAGTGAGGCGCGTCGCCGAGGCGCGCGACGATGAACGCGTAGAGGCCGAGCGCATCGAACGTGTTGCGCGGCGCTAATCGCCAGCCGATCTGCGCGAAGTGATCCGCTTCGATCTCCGCGAGCGTCTCGCCCCAGTACTGGCTCGCCATCGGGACGATTCCGTCGTTCGCACCGGCGACCTTGCGCAGGTAGGCGTGGCTCGGTTGGAGCGCGAGCGGAATCTGGGTCGCGTCGTCGCGAATCCCCCCGACCACGCACGCGTAGCGCACGCCTGCGACGTCGAGCGTCTCGCGATTGAAGCGCTCGAGCGCCGAGGTCGTCAGCCAATCGATCGCGGTCATCGGCACACCCAGCGCCGCGATCGCCTTGCGCGCGATCGCGAGCGGGCCTTCGCTCGCGAGATCCGCGATCGGGGTGCCACGGTGCGGCGTGCCGACGGTGACCAGCGAACGCACGCGCGACGCGAGGCCGAGATGCGCGAGCGCGTAGCGTGCATCGAGCCCACCCATCGAGTGCGCGATCAGATCGACCTGCTCGTGCCCGAGCGCGGCGATCGCATCGCACAACTCGCGCGCCCGCTCTGGCACCGAGAGCGCACGCGGTAACTTCACGGCGTGGGCGTGGCACCCGAGCGTCTCGAGGTGCTTCGCGATGCCGCGAAAGTAATCGAGCTTCGCTCCAGCGATGCCCATCCGATCGAAGCCGAACAGGCCGTGGACCAGGATCACCGGGAGCGGCGCGAGGTGCTCTGGCCGCGCCAGCGAGTGCACGACGACCGGATGAACCCCTTCGATCACCGGAGCCTGCGCCTGGACCGGTGGCACGACGGCGGGTCGCCACCGCGTGAGCACGACCGCGGCAACCAGGACGATCACCACGGCAACGAGGCCGACCCAAATCACCTCTCCAAGGTGGGCTACTCGCGGCCTTTGGTGCGTCATCCAGCCGCACCTGGCATGTGGTGAATTGTCGCGTCGCTACGTTGCAGTCATGAAAAGACGTTATGCCGCAGGCCAGAGACCGACGAGACGTGCGATTCACGCATCACAATGCTCGTGATCCCGACGATCTGCGAGCGCTTCACGGGCAGCCGTTCACTTGCGAACGGCCACCAACCATGATGAAAAAGCCCCGCATGTTTTCGCGTAGCTGAGCGAGCTCCTACCTATGGCGAGATTCGAATTTCCCGAATGGACCGAGACGCTAAAGAAGTGGATCAACTTGTTGGTCCTCGGCGGTCCGGTTTACCTCATCGTATTGATCGCTTACGGCGTGACGCCTGAAGCGATCCGCATCGGCTATCAACCTGATCAACCGGTCCCGTACAGCCATGCGCTGCACGCCGGCGAGCTCGGAATGGATTGTCGGTACTGCCACACCACGGTCGAACGCGCCGCGTACGCCGCGGTCCCCCCAGCAACGACCTGCATGAACTGCCATTCGCAGGTCAAGAAGGACTCCGAGCTGCTCGCCCCGATCCGCGCCGCCTTCGCGCAGAACGAGCCGGTGCGGTGGACGAAGGTCCACGATCTCCCGGACTACGTCTACTTCAACCACCAGGCGCACGTGAACGCGGCGGTTGGCTGCGAGACGTGCCACGGCCGCATCGATCAGATGGTCAAGGTCTATCAGGCCAAGGCCCTCACGATGGAGTGGTGTATCAACTGCCACCGCAACCCGACGCCGTACCTCCGCGAGCCGGAGAACGTCACGAAGATGGGCTACGACGATCCGTCGTCGTCGCCGCATCGCACGGAGGGCGAGGGCGAACGCGTCCAGAAGAAGAATGGCGTGAAGCCTAACGTCAACTGCTCGACCTGCCACCGGTAGAGAAGAAAGCCGAGCCGACGATGTCCGCTAAAGAACCCAACGAGACCCACGGTCACGACGACCACGGTCACGATCACGACAACCACACCCACGAGACCCACACCCACGAGACCGACACCCACGTCGAGACCGATGCCGAGATCACCCCGGTGATTCCGCCGCAGGAGTTCGGCTACTGGAAGTCGATGCGCGAGCTCGCCGGTAAGGCCGACTGGCAACAGCAGGGCCTGACGCGCAAAGAGTTCGCGCCTGGCGCCGACCAGGCACCGCTGCTCGACCCGATGTCGCGCCGCAACTTCTTCCATCTGATGGGGAGCTCGATGGGGCTCGCCGGCATCGGCGCGGTCGCCGCGGGCTACCAGCGCTACGAGAAGGAAGAGATCGTTCCGCTCGCGAAGCGCCCCGAAGATCAGATCCCGGGCACGACGCTGCAATACGCGACCGCGGTCGAGATCGGTGGCGCGACGCACGCGCTGCTCGCGACCTCGTTCGAAGGTCGCCCGATCCGTCTCGACGGCAACCCGGACCATCCGTGGGCCTCGGGCGGCATCCTCGATCCGAAGAAGAAGCACGCCGGCGCTCACACGTTCGCGCAAGCCTCGATCCTTCACCTCTACGATCCGGATCGCTCGACCTCGCCGCTGCAAGGTGGCAAGGGCAGCTCGGTCGATAGCTTCAAGATCGCGCTCGGCGACATCGTCAAGCAGATCGACGCCGGCGGCGCCCGCATCCTCGCGGAGGCTTCGTCGTCGCCCACCCTCGCCGCGCTGCGTGACAAGCTCACCGCGAAGGGCGTGAAGTGGCACGAGTACGAGCCGATCTCGTGGGACAACGAGCGCGCCGGTACCCGCCTCGCTTTCGGGCGCTCGGTGCGCCCGGTCGCGAAGCTCGATCAGGCCGAGACGATCGTCACGATCGATTGCGACCTGTTCGTGGAGCATCCGGCGTCGATGCGCTACTCGCGTGACTTCGCGCGGAGCCGTAGCCGCGACGGAGGTTCGTTGCCCGCGGGCACGATGAACCGGCTGTACTCGATCGAGAGCGTGTTCTCGAACACCGGCGCGCTCGCCGATCATCGCCTCCCGATCCGCTCGGAGCTCTGCCTCCCGTTCGTCATGGCGCTCGACGCCGCGATCAGCGGTGGTGTGGCGCCGTCCGCGGAATTCTTGAAGGAAGCGACCGTCGCTCCGTTCATCGAAGCGCTCGTCGAAGAGCTCAAGGCGAATACCGGCAAGGCCGTCCTCATCGCCGGTCGTCGCCAGCCGCCCGTCGTCCACGCCTTGGTCGCGAAGATCAACGCGGCGATCGGCGCGGTCGGTAAGACCCTCGAGTACCTCAAGGATCCCTGGGAGGATCGCCCGACCCACCTCGAAGCGATCAAAGAGCTGACGCGCGACATGAACGCGGGCCAGGTCAAGACGCTGATCATCCTCGGCGGTAACCCCGTCTACGATGCGCCCGTCGATCTCGACTTTGCCGGTGGCCTCGCGAAGGTCGCCACGTCGATCCACTTGTCGGAGTACGCCGACGAGACCTCGCTCAAGACCTCCTGGCACGTGCCGAAGGCGCACTTCCTCGAGGCGTGGAACGACTCGCGCACGTGGGATGGCACGATCACGGTCTCGCAGCCGTTGATCGCGCCGCTCTACGGCGGTCTGTCTTCGATGGAGCTGTGCTCGCTCCTCCTCGGCAACGAGCTCGGCGGCGATGTCCTCGTCTCGACGCCGACCGATGATCACTCGGTCAAGAAGTTCGGCTGGAAGAAGTTCGTCCACGACGGCTTCGTTCCGAACAGCCAGCTCGAAGTTGCCAATGACCTCTCGCTCCAGCCGATCACGGCGACGGCGACCGGAACGCAGCTCAAGGGCACCGCGTCGCTCGCGAAGAACGAGCTCGAGGTGACCTTCCACATGTCGAGCTTCACGTACGACGGTCGCTACGCGAACAACGCGTGGCTGTGGGAGACCCCGGACTACCTGACGAAGGTGACCTGGGATAACTACGCACTGATCGCGCCGCAGACCGCGACGCAGCTCGGCATCGAGAACGGTTCGATGATCTCGGTGAAGCTCGGCGGAAAGTCCGTCGAGCTGGCCGCTTACACGATGCCCGGTCAAGCGCGCGGCTCGATCGGGCTCGTGCTCGGTGGCGGTCGCACGGAAGCGGGTCACGTCTCGACCCACCCGCACAACGTCGACTCCGGCGTCCCGAACAAGCGCGTCGTCGGTTGGGATACCTACAAGGTCCGCACCTCGGCCGCGTTCGACTTCGCGAGCGGTGGCAGCATCGAGCTCACCGGTCACACCTACGAGCTCGCCGAGGTCCAGGATCACTGGAGCTACAACCCCGGCCAAGCCAAGATGATGGGCTACGACGATGGCTTCGATAAGGAGATCGTCCGTCGCGTCTCGACGAGCGAGCATCCGCTGATTCGCGAAGTCACCGCTGCCAAGCTCGCCGCTGATCCCAAGTGGTCGGCGGAAGAGAACGGCGAGTTCTGGGACGACTCGGTCACCGCCGCCGGTCAAACGGCCGACAACAAGACCCCGGCGCGCCACCTCTCGCTCTTCCAGGAGCACGAGTACGCGAACCACAAGTGGGGCATGGCGATCGACCTGTCGACCTGCACCGGCTGCAACGCCTGCATGGTCGCGTGTCAGGCCGAGAACAACATCCCGGTCGTCGGTCGCATCGAGGTGATCAACAACCGCGAGATGGGCTGGATCCGGATCGACCGCTACTTCACGGGCTCGCCCGAGAATCCGCATGTTGTCAGCCAGCCGGTCGCGTGTCAGCAGTGCGAGAACGCGCCGTGCGAGCAGGTCTGTCCGGTCGGTGCGACCCAGCACTCGGATGAAGGCCTCAACGACATGGCCTACAACCGCTGCATCGGCACGCGGTACTGCGCGAACAACTGCCCCTACAAGGTGCGGCGGTTCAACTTCCTCGACTGGAACAAGGAGTTCCGCGAGGCCCGCGAGAAGGTTCGTCGCCTGCTCTTCAACCCGGATGTCACCGTGCGCATGCGCGGCGTGATGGAGAAGTGCACGTACTGCGTGCAGCGGATCCAGAACGGCAAGATCCGCGCGAAGGCACAGATTCGCTCCGGTCAGCGCGACGCCAAGATCGCCGATCCGATTCCGGACGGCGAGATCGAGACGGCGTGTCAGGTCGCGTGTCCGACCGAGGCGATCGCGTTCGGCGATCTCAAGGATCCGACCTCGCGTGTCGCGAAGCTGCACGAGAAGAATGGCGCCGTCGGCGACGCTCGCAGCTACGCGCTCCTGCCCGAGACCTACACCAAGCCGCGTACGCGCTACCTCGCGCGCGTTCGCAACCCGAACCCGAAGCTCGAGAAACCCGAGCGCGCCAAGCCAGAGAATGCCGCACCCGCCGGAGGTGAGCGATGAGCACTGCTGAAGCAACGGCTGACCACGGCCACGGCGATATCAACGAGCCGGGCAAGGCCCGCGAGACCTTCCGCGCGATCACGCGTGACGTAGCGTGGATCGCCGAGTCGCCGAAGCCGCACAAGGCGTGGCTCGTCGCGCTCGGCATCGCGATGACGATGCTCGGCATCGGCACCTACTGCATCTACAAGGTGCTGTTCACTGGCATCGGCGTCTGGGGAAACTCGAACACCGTCTGCTGGGCCTGGGACATCACGAACTTCGTCTGGTGGATCGGTATCGGTCACGCCGGCACCCTGATCTCGGCCGTCCTCTACCTGACCCGCCAGCAGTGGCGCGTCAGCATCAACCGCTCTGCCGAGGCGATGACGATCTTCGCCGTCATGGCCGCCGGCCTCTTCCCGCTCCTCCACACCGGTCGCCCGTGGTTCGCGTGGTGGATGTTCCCGCTGCCGAACGATATGGGCTCGATGTGGCCGCAGTTCCGCAGCCCGCTGATGTGGGACGTGTTCGCCGTCTCGACGTACGCGACCACCTCGATCCTGTTCTGGTTCCTCGGCATGGTCCCCGATCTCGCGACGTTCCGCGATCGCAACGCGAGCAAGGGCAACAACACCAAGGCGATGATCTACGGCCTGCTCTCGCTCGGTTGGCGTGGCTCGGCTCGTCAGTGGCATCGCTACGAGCGCGCGTACCTGATCCTCGCGGGTCTCGCCACGCCGCTGGTGTTCTCGGTCCACTCGGTCGTCTCGTTCGACTTCGCGACCTCGCAGCTGCCGGGTTGGCACACGACGATCTTCCCGCCGTACTTCGTCGCCGGCGCCATCTTCAGTGGCTTCGCGATGGTGTTGACGCTGCTCATCCCGCTGCGCTTCCTGTTCAACCTGCAGCACATCATCAAGCAGGCTCACATCCATGCGATGTGCAAGATCATGCTGGCCACCGGCATGATGGTCGGGCTCGCGTACGGCACCGAGTTCTTCATCGCCTGGTACTCGGGTAACCCGTTCGAGAGCTTCACGTTCATCAGCCGCGCGTTCGGTCCGTTCTGGTGGGCCTACTTCGCGATGGTGAGCTGCAACGTGCTCATCCCGCAGTTCTTCTGGTCCAACTGGGTCAAGAACAACAACGTGGTCATCTGGGTGCTCTGCATCTTCGTGAACATCGGCATGTGGTTCGAGCGCTTCGTGATCATCGCGACCTCGCTCGCGCGCTCGTTCCTCCCGTCGGCGTGGAGCTACTACCACCCGACTCGCTACGACATAGGCGTGTTCGTCGGCACGATCGGCCTGTTCCTCACCCTGTTCCTTCTCTTCTTCCGGTTCGCGCCGGTGGTTGCGATGAGCGAAGTGAAGGGCGCGAGCGACGAAGCTCACGCTACTGGCAAGAAGGGGAGCCACTAAGATGGCCACCGAAAACGAGAAAGAGACTCCGGTTCCGGACGTGGCTACAGAGCCGCGGCCACCTGAAGACACGGGCGATGCCAGTGGCAAGCACGGCACGGCCGGCGAGCTCTACGGGTACCTCGCCGAGTACGACACGCCGGGCGAGCTCGTCGAAGCAGCGCGCAAGATCAAGGACGCCGGCTTCACCGAGTTCGATTGCTACTCGCCGTTCCCGGTGCACGGCATCGATCCGGCGATGGGCATCAAGCGCACCATCCTCCCGCTGATCGTGTTCGGCGGCGGGTTCTCCGGCGCCGTCGGCGGCATGCTGTTGCAGTGGTACTGCAACGCGCACGCGTGGACGTGGAACATCTCGGGCAAGCCGACCTGGTCGATCCCCGCGAACATTCCGATCGCATACGAGTGCGGCATTCTGCTCTCGGTGTTCGCGTCGTTCTTCGGCATGTGGGCGCTCAACAAGCTCCCGCAGGTCTGGCACCCGCTGTTCCGCAGTGACCGCTTCACGCGCGTCACGGACGACGGCTTCTTCCTCGGCGTCGAAGCCAAGGACAGGCGCTTCGATGCGGAGAAGACCAAGGCGATCCTCCACGATGCAGGCGCCATCGCGATCGACCCGGTGCACTTCGATCCGGATCCCGCGAAGAAGGTGATGCCGAAGTGGATCATGGCGCTGATCGTGGCCTCGACCGCGTTCGCGCTCATCCCGTTCGCGATCGCGGCGAAGGCGCGCAACTCGCACTCCAGCGAGCCGCACTACCACATCTTCCCGGACATGGACTTCCAGCCGAAGTTCAAGGCCGACACCGCGAACGATAGCTTCGCCGACGGTCGCTCGAACCGCGCCGAGATCTCGGGCACGGTCGCGCGCGGCTGGCTCGAGGAGGACCCGAGCTTCTACTACGGCCTCACTGCCGAGACCGGTGGCCAGTGGATCGACGGCTTCCCGGCGACGTACCCGAACGTCCCCGCCATCACGCCGGCCCTTCGTGGCACGCCGTTCGCGATCGACACGAAGCTGCTCGCTCGCGGGCAGAATCGCTTCAACATCTACTGCACCCCGTGCCATGGCTACGATGGCCGCGGCATGGGCATGATCCCCACCCGCGTGCAGCAGGGTGGCGGTTCGTGGCAGGCGCGTAACCTCGTCGATCGCGCCGGCACCGTAGTCCAGCAGCCGAACGGCCAGCTGTTCAACACGATCACCAATGGCTTCCCGCCCGGGATGATGGGGTATGGGGCGCAGATCCCGGCCGCCGATCGTTGGGCCATCGTCGCCTACGTCCGCGCTCTCGAGCGCTCGCAGATTGCCTCCGCTGACGATCAGAAAGGTTCGCGATGAGCCTCACCAAGACACTGCATCCCGACGAGAAGTTCAAAGCCGGGAAGCTCGGTTCCAACATGGTCAAGGCGGGCGTCGGCCTGTTCGTGGTCATGATGGTCATCTCGCTGATCCTCGGCTCGATGCACGGCGACTCGATGAAGCGTTTCCTGTACGCGTACGTCATCGGGTGGTCGTGGATCGCCACGATTCCGATTGGCATGCTGTGGTTGGTGCTCCTGCACCACCTCTGCCGTGGTCGCTGGACCACCGTCGTTCGCCGGATCTGTGAAGTGATGGCGGCTTCGATCCCGCTGGTCTTCGTCGCGGGCCTCGGCTTCGCGTTGCCGGTCGTCTTCGGTAACAAGACGCTCTATTACTGGACGGCGGACGTCGCTCACAACGAGCTCCTCAACCCCACGATCGTTCACAAGCTCGCCTGGCTGTCGCCCGGCTTCTGGTTCGTGCGCTACCTCGCGTACGGCGCGATCTACACTGCGATCGCGTTCTACTTCTGGAAGAAGTCGAAGGAGCAGGACGAATCCGGCGATCCGAAGATCAGCGATACGCTACGTCGCGCCTCGGGACCGGCGATGATCCTCTACGCGTTCACCACCGTGTTCCTGTCGTTCGACGTGCTGATGTCGCTGTCGCCCAAGTGGTACTCGACGATCTACGGCGTCACGTTCTGGGGCTCGGGCAACATCGGCGCGTTCGCCGCGCTCGCCCTGATCGTGCTCTGGATCCAGCGCAACGGTCGCCTCGTCCACTCGGTGACCGAGGAGCACTACCACGACATCGGCAAGTGGATGTTCACGTTCACGTTCTTCTGGGCCTACACCGCGTTCTCGCAGTTCATGCTGCAGTGGTACGGCAACTTGCCCGAAGAGACCGTCTGGTACAAATACCGGATGTTCGGCGAGTGGCAGTGGGTCTCCATCGCCGTGCTCGTCGGGTACTGGGCCTTCCCGTTCCTGTTCTTGATGTCGCGCTGGACCAAGCGAATCGTGCCAGCACTCGTGTTCTTCGCGGTGTGGCAGCTCGTGTTCCACTGGGTCGATCTCTACTGGACCGCGATGCCGAACTACGACTGGACGACGGTCTCGCACGGCGGCCAGACGCTCGTCGAAGGTCCGCTCGCGAACCAGATCGCGCTGCATCACGTCGGCTTCACGCCACTCGATGTCACCGTGTGGCTCGCCCTCGTCGGTTTCTTGCTCGTCGGCATCGGCCGCGGGCTCACCGGCAACTTGATCCCGGTCAAGGATCCCACCCTCGGGCTATCGCTGGCCCACGAGCAGCTGTAGGAGCCAACCATGTCAGGTCCCAAGCGCAATCCCGACAGCATGAACACGATCGGCATCGTCGTGGTCGGCATCTGCGGCGCGGTGATGGTCTACGTGACCATCACGGCTCTGCAGGCCTTCTATATGAACGACACGTCCGAGGTCCAGACCATGGCCGACTACGGCGGTCAGGACACGACGGCGAAGAGCCACAAGGCTGCCGAGCTGCTCCACATCACGACGCCCGACATCGGCACCCAGGGGATCTCGATCGACAAAGCGATCGAGCTCGTCGTCGCTGATGGAAAAGATCCCTCGCACCTCGTGCCGGCGGTGCAGAAGTCCGATTGGCATCCAGTCGGAACGGAAGTCCCGCATCCAGGACCGCCGGAGCTCATCCCGATGGTGGTTCCACCGGCAACGCCGGCGGCCGCAGGTTCGGGCTCCGGTTCGGGTGCTGGTTCGGCCGCAGCTCAAGGTTCGGGCGCAGGCTCGGCCGCACCGGTCACCAGTCACACCACGGGCTCGCCGGCCGACGGCACGCACGGTGGTGTGGGTGGTGGCGGTGGCGCTCCGGCTGGTACGACGCAGGGTTCCGCCGCGCTCGCCCCAGGAGGTCATGCGCCCTAACCAGGCACTGATCGTCGCCGTGCTCGCCACGGCGCTCGGGTCGCGCAGCTACGCGCATCCCGATGGCCAACCTGCGCCCGCAGATGTCCCCGCGGATGTCGGCGACAAGGTGCTGACGTCGCAAGCCTGGAAGGGCGAGGGCGTCACCGTTGCCGAGAAGCTCGGTGCGAAGGTCCCGCTCGACGCGAAGTTCCGCACCGCGGACGGCAAGCACGTCACGCTCGGTCAGGTGCTCCACGTGGGTGGTGACCTGCCGACGATCTTGACGTTCAACTACTCCGATTGTCCGATGCTCTGCAGCTTGCAGCTCAACGGGCTCTCGGCCGCGCTGCCGAAGATCGCCGACAAGGTCGACGGCGTGATGCTGCGACCCGGCGCGCAGTTCCGGATCGTCACGATCGATCTCGAGCCCAACGAGACCGCCGACAAGATCGAGAAGATGCGCGACAAGTACATCGCGCTGCTTCCGGAGAACCAACGCGAGTCGGCCAAGGCCGGCTGGACGTTCCTGCTCGCCGATCTCCCGAACGACCAGACCCAGATTCGCCGCGTCGCGGAGTCTGTGGGTTTCTCGTACATGTACGTTCCGGAGCGCGCTGAATGGGCGCATCCCGCCGCGTTGATCTTTCTGGCATCGTCAGGGGCAGTGACCCGCTACGTCTACGGCATCGAGTTCGCCCCCGCGGTGATGCGCGAGTCGCTCCTCAAAGCGGGCACCGCGGAGCCGTCGACTGCTGTCGGATTTATGAACCGCTGCTATCACTACGACCCGGATGCGAACAGTCATGCGCACGCCGGCGTGCTTGCCCTGCGCATCGGCGCCGCGAGCACGATCGTTCTACTGCTCTCTGGTCTTGGCTTGGCGAGGTTTCTTCGGAAGCAGCGCAAGCCCGAACCGAATCAAGTGAGTGAATCATGAAGCGAGTCCTGCCAGTTCTCATCGCTCTGTTCGTGGCGAGCACGGCATCTGCCCAAGCTCCCGGTGGCAGCGCCGCTGCCCCGACGCCTACCAACGCACCGATGGCGGTGCCCGCCGCAGATCCCGGTGCGGGAAGCGCGGCGCAAGCCGGCAGCGCAGCTCCCGGCTCGGGCAGCGCGACCAACGGCAACAACCAAGCGACCAGCGGTAGCGCCGCTGGCAGCGGTGCCGGGAGCGCCAGCGCCGCCGCGCCGAAGGGCCCGGCCCTCAAGGCCTGGTACGACGTCCAGGCCGACAAGACGGTCGAAGAGGACGGCACGTTCTGGATGCCCAAGTCGGTGAACCTCGCGGCCGACGATTCGGACATGATGTTCTACGCCGTCCTCGCGCTGTCGGCGTTCTTCTTCATCGCGATCGCGATCGCGGTCGTCTACCTCACCGTCAAGTATCGCCATCGCCCGGGTCACACCGCCGAGCCGAGTGCCGCGCACAACGACGTCCTCGAGATCACGTGGACGGTCATCCCGACGATCATCTGCGTGTTCCTGTTCTGGTACGGCTGGCACTCGTACATCAAGGTCGTCACCCCGCCGCAGAAGGCCGTCGAGATCGACGTGCTCGCGTGGCGCTGGAACTGGCAGTTCACGCACGAGAACGGCGTCACGGATTCGGATCTACACGTCCCCGCGGGCGTGCCGGTCCGGCTCGTCATGACCTCGAAGGACGTGCTGCACAGCTTCTACGTGCCGGCGTTCCGCGTGAAGCAAGACGTGGTGCCGCGGCGCTACACGTACATCTGGTTCGATGCGACCAAGCCGGGCACGTACCGGCTCACGTGCGCCGAGTACTGCGGCACGAGTCACGCGCAGATGGCTTGCCTCGACACCGATCCGGTGAGCGGTCACTGCAACCGCCGCGCGGTTGTCGTGGTTCACAAGGATCTCGAGGAGTACCAGCGCTACCTCAACGACAAGATCCAGGACCAGCTCAACATGGCGCCCGAGGATCTCGGCAAGATGCTCTACGACAAGAAGGGCTGCTCGTCGTGTCACACCATCGACGGTAGTACGCGTGTCGGTCCGTCGTGGAAGTCGCCCGATTGGGGCAAGGACATCGCGATCGTTGGTGGCACCGTCAAGATGGACGAGAACTACGTCCGCGAATCGATCCTGTATCCCGCAAAGAAGGCGCGACCCGGTTACCCGAACTCGATGCCATCCTTCGAAGGTCAGCTGAAGGACAAAGAGCTCACCGGCCTCATCGCTTACATCAAGTCGCTTAAGCAGTAACGAGGACGATCATGGCGACCACTGCGATTCCTGAATCCCTGAAGAACCTCCCCCAAGGTCCGGTCAAAGAGCCGGACTATCTGAACGCGAGCAAGGGCCTGTGGAGCTGGCTCTCGACGCTCGATCACAAGCGCATCGGCATGATGTACTTGTTCGGCATCCTCTTCTCGTTGCTGCTCGGCGGTGCCTTCGCACTGTTGCTGCGCACCGAGCTGTGGTCGCCCGGCAAGACGATCGTCGGCGCCGATACGTACAATCAGTTTTTCACGCTGCACGGCTCGGTGATGGTGTTCCTCGTCATCATCCCGGGCATCCCGGCGGCGCTCGGCAACATCATCTTGCCGATCCAGCTCGGCGCACCTGACGTCGCGTTCCCGAAGCTCAACTTGAGCTCGTTCTACCTGTGGATCAGTGGCGCGACCCTGCTCGTGCTCACGATCCCGTTCGGCGGTCTCGATACCGGTTGGACGCTCTACACCCCGTACTCGCTCGAGACCCATTCGGCCGTGATGATCGCGACGCTGGGCGTGTTCTTGCTCGGCTTCTCTTCGATCTTCACGGGCCTCAACATGCTCGTGACGATCCACAAGTTCCGTCCGCAAGGCATGGGCTGGTTCCAGCTGCCGCTCAACATCTGGGCGATCTACGGCACCGCGATCATGCAGGTGCTCGCGACGCCGGTGCTCGGCATCACCGTGATGCTGCTGACCGTCGAGCGCTTCGGTCACATCGGCATCTTCGATCCCACCCTCGGTGGTGACCCGGTGCTGTTCCAGCACTTCTTCTGGTTCTACTCGCACCCCGCCGTCTACATCATGATCATCCCGGCCATGGGCGTGATCAGCGAGTTGATCTCGACCTACGCACGCAAGCCGCTGTTCGGCTACCGCTTCGTCGCGTACTCGTCGCTCTCGCTCGCCCTCCTCTCGTTCTTGGTGTGGGGCCACCACATGTTCGTCTCGGGCCAGTCGCGGCTCGCGAACATGGTGTTCTCGGCGCTGACGTTCACCGTCGGTATCCCGTCCGCCATCAAGGTGTTCAACTGGATCGCTACGCTCTACAAGGGCGACATCCGGCTCAAGACCGGCATGCTCTACGCGCTCTCGTTCCTGTTGCTGTTCACGATCGGTGGGCTCACCGGCCTCTTCCTCGGCATCCTCTCGGTCGATGTTCACCTCCACGACACCTACTTCGTGGTCGCGCACTTCCACTACGTGATGATGGGCTCGACGCTCGTCGCATTCCTCGGCGGCCTCCACCACTGGTGGCCGAAGTTCACGGGCAAGATGTACAACGAGTCACTCGGTCGCCTCTGTGCGATCGGCGTGTTCATCGGCTTCAACACCACGTTCCTCCCGCAGTTCGTGATGGGTGCGCGCGGCATGCCGCGGCGCTACTGGGATTACGATCCGCAGTATCAAATCTTCCATCAGATCTCGACGATCGGCGCGTTCATCCTCGGCATCTCGTTGTTCATCGTGGTCGTGTACCTGATGGCGTCGTTCTGGACCGGCGAGAAGGCCTCGCGCAACCCGTGGGGCGGCAGCTCGCTCGAGTGGCAGGCGCCGACGCCGCCGACGCTCTACAACTTCGAGACCCCGCCGATCGTGCACGAGCTCTACAACTACGATGACCTCGTCGAGGTCGCGCCGGATCGCTGGGAGCGGCTCACCGACGCGCCTGACTACGTCTCCGCCGTGCCTGCGGTCGCGAAGGATCATCACTGATGAGTGGTGGACACGGCGATGATGGCCATGGGGGCCATGGAGATCAGTCCCGCTTCATCCAGCACCACTACGACGACGCCCGGCATCAGTTCGATGCCGGCAAGTTCGGCATCTGGCTCTTCCTCGCGCAGGAGGTCCTGTTCTTCTCCGCGCTGTTCGTCGCGTACATCCTGTATCGGGTGCACCACCCGGAGGTCTACTCGTACGCGCACAAGTGGCTCGACGTTAAGTACGGCGCGATCAACACCGGCGTCCTGATCTTCTCGTCGCTCACGGCGGCGTGGGCCGTCCGCGCGGCGCAGCTCGGTCAGAAGAAGCTGCTGATCGGTTGCCTCGCGGTCACGATCCTGTGTGCCTGCGGCTTCCTCGGCATCAAGTACATCGAGTACACGCACAAGATTCACGAGCACATCCTGTTCGGCCGCTACTTCGATCCGTGCGTGAGCCCGGGCGGCGAAGAGCTGCTGACCAAGAACAACCTGTGCTCGGGCACCAAGTCGACGATGCTCTGGGAGGCCGACTCCTCCGCCGGCGCGGGTGGCGGCAAGGGTGCTGAAGGCAGCTGCTTCGAGATCGACAAGCTCGATCTCGATCCGAAGCTCGCCGGCGTGCAAGCCGATTGCGCCGTCACGGTCGTCAAGGTCGACGAGAAGGGCAAAGAGGTCGGACCTCCATCGCCGAGCGAATCGCCGGCCGTGATCACCGAGCGGTGTACCGACGAGCTCCTGAACATCCTCAACGGTGAGGCTGGCAAGGAGGGCGTGATCCCCGAGGCCAAGAAGGCGGCCGCGCCGAAGTTCCCGTGCTGGCGACCGGCCTACCAGCCGGCCGCATGCCCGGATCTGTTGACCGCGGATCAGCGGATCCACGGTGGCGGTAGCAAGCCGCAGGTCGGCATCCTCGTCGAGTACAACGACAAGCTCGAGCGCGAGGGCATCCGGGTCAAGGCGACCTGCAAGGCGCCGGCGGCCAAGCCGTCGATGACCGCGCTGCAGACCTCGCAGCGGGTCCAGACCACCGAGCTCGGCGAGAGCGCGATCCATCCGGTCCACATCCCGACCACGCACGAAGAACACGAGATCGAGTCGCTCGGCCCGCCGCCGGAGCACACGAGCATGTTCTTCACGATCTACTTCGCGATGACGGGCCTCCATGGCATCCACGTCCTCGTCGGTATCGCCGTGTTCTTCTGGCTCCTGATCCGCGCGATCAAGGGCCACTTCACCGAGGATTACTTCGGTCCGGTCGACTTCGCTGCCCTCTACTGGCACATCGTCGACTTGATCTGGATCTTCCTGTTCCCGCTTCTCTACCTGATCCACTAGAGGACCTATGGCTGATCACGCAGAACACCACGACGATCACCACGAGAACTCGATCTCGCACGTCGCCAGCGTCAAGACGCTGGTCGGCACGGGCGGCACGCTCCTGCTACTGACGATCGTCACCGTCCTCGCGACCAAGGTCGACTTCGGCGCCAACATCAACCTGGCGCTCGCCATGGTGATCGCGGTGACGAAGGCCACCCTCGTCATCCTGTTTTTCATGCATCTTCGCTACGATCGCTTGTTCCATACGGTCGTTTTCGTGAGCGCTATTTGTGCAGCTTCCTTGTTTGTCGGGTTCACCTTGATGGATAGTTCCCAGTATCAGCACACCAACATCTGGCACCCAGGGACTCCCCCGGTTGCCCCTGTTGGTCCTCGTCCGACAGGCTGATCGACATACAGACCGACCAAGGAGGGTTTCGTGGGTTCCGAACTGATGATGATGGGCCTTAGCCCTGCGAGCATCCTTGCAGCCAGTGTCGCGTTGGCCTTTGTGGCCTTCGGGTACTTCATGCTCTCCCTCGATCGTCAGCGGGCGACCAGCCCCTCGAAAGACGATACCCAAGCGGGCCTCAAGCTGGTGCTGTTTGCCCTCGCCCTCTTCGGCGTCGGCACCGCAGCCGGCGGCCTCCACGGCCTCCTGGGCTCGATCCTCGGCGGACTCAAAGAAGGCAGCGGCGCGATCAAGGGCACGTTGCCCTCGATCATCGTCGGCGCGGTCCTCGTCGTGGTCGTCGTGAAGGCACTCCTGCCGCGCACGAACGCCGCGACCCAGAAGCAGCCCGAGCGCTACTTCCTCGGCGCCCTCGCGGTCACGTTCGGCGTGTTCACGCTCGTCGAGGTCAACGCGCTCCTGACCGGCCTCTTCAATAGCTTCCCGTGGAGCGCCAACGCCTCGGCCCTCGCCGGCAGCATCATCGGTGGCGCGGTGCTCTTCATCTCGGTCAGCCGCTTCGGCGCGCTCTCGGGCTGGACAATGCCCGTCCCGCCGCCGCCGATGGCGCCGCCGCAGTACCCGCCGCAGGGTGGTGGTTATCCTCCGCAGGGTGGATACCCGCCGGGCGGTGGTTATCCTCCGCAAGGCGGTGGTGGTTATCCTCCGCAAGGTGGCGGTGGTTACCCGCCGCAAGGTGGCGGTGGTTACCCTCCGCGCTGATCGCCTGAGCTACTGAGTTGAACGCCGCGCCTGACAGCGCGGCGTTTTCCGTTGGTCCACGTTCGGCGCTTCGCGGCGGGGGCGCGCCTACTCGCGGGGCGCTGCTGCTTCGCTCCGCGACGGGGCTTGCAATCGCACGGCTCGATCATCGAAAACGAGACGGACCTCGTGGTCGAGCACCGCTGCTATCGCGCTGGCCGCGCGCCTCACCGCTTCATCGCAGCTGCCGTTGCCGCATGTCGCACCACGATCCCCAACGGGGCTGGCGAGAAGCCGGTAGGTGGCGCGTACTGAAACGCGCGGCGTATGATCTAGCGTTCGATGGCCGTATTTCGCGATGACGATCCGAGTGCGTGGCAGCGCCTCGATTTACGCCTGCTCCAGAACGGTCCGATCGCGATGTACTGGAAACCCGCTATCCTTGTCGAGGATCTCGGTTGGTTCGCGGCGAACCACTACGCGATCGATCGCCTCGACTGCTCGACCTGGGCCGACCGCGAGCTCGCGCACACCGCGCTGGCGACCGCGTTCAAGTTTCCCGACTACTACGGACGCAACCTCGATGCGCTGAACGACTGCATGAGCGATCTCGAGGTGCCCGAGGAAGGTGGTCGCGTGATCGCACTCGAGCACTTCGATGTGCCGGCCAAGGCGCTCGGCGACTTCGCCTACGTACTGCTCGATATCATCGCGAGCATCGCGCACGGCAAGCTGCTGTTCGGTCGCCGCCTGATCGCGCTCGTGCAATCCGACGATCCGGCGCTCGGCTTTCCGCCGGTCGGGGCGCACGCCGTGGGCTGGAACCCGCGCGAGTGGCTGAACAAAGCCCGCGGCCTGTGAAGGTCAAGCTATGGGAGAGCTGGGCAGGGCTTATCCCGACTTCACGGTCGGTAACGTGTACCGGGTGATTGCTGTAGAGGGGTTTTGGTTGCGCGTTCTCTCCGATGCACGCGAACCGTTCTGCTCCATGGCGCGCCCGCCGACTGGGTTGCCGAAACCTCGACCGCCGTACATCGCCCAGCGCAACGCGCCCTCGCACTCGACGATCGAGCTCGATCTCTGGCGACGTTCGAGGCGGCCTACGCGAAGGCGATGCTCGAGCCCGAGGACGACTAATCCGCGAGGCGGTCTTCGATCGCTTCGGCGATCGCGGTGGCGAGCTGTGCTTGGGTCGCGGCCTCGCCGAGCTGCTTGCCCTCGATCGGGTGATCGATGAAGCCGACCTCGACGAGCACCGAAGGCATCGTCGCGCCGAGTAGCACGTGGTCGGAGTCCTGGCGGACCCCGCGATCGCCCTCGGCCCCGCGGCGTTCGCGGAGCGCGCGCTGCATGCGCGCGGCGAGGTCGGCGGCCTCCCACTGGGCCGCGCCGCGCTCGACATCGTCGAGCACGAGCCCGATCTCCGCGTCCACACCAGGGCGCGGGGTCATCGCTTCGCCGCGGAGGGCGCGAGCATCGATGTCGACCCCTTTGGTCGTGAGCACGTAGGTCTCGTAGCCGCGCTGGGTGCGGGTCGGCGAGGCATTTGCGTGGATGCTCACGAACAGGTCCGCGTTGACCCGATCGGCGTGCTCGGTCCGCTGCCGCAGCGTCAGCGTGCGGTCGTCGGTGCGGGTCAGCTCGACGGCGATGCCGTGGTCGCGGAGCTTCGCGGCGACCTGGACCGCGATCGCGAGCGTGAGCTGCTTTTCGTGCAGGTTGGCGGCCGTGCCTTTGGCGCCAGGACCCTCGGCGCCGGGGTTCGATCCGCCGTGCCCGGGGTCGAGGACCACGAGCGGAGTTGCGAGCGCGGGCGCCCCCACCAAGGCGACCACTAAAGCAATGGCGAGCTTCACGAATACAGGGTCTCGTGGCTTTTGACCCGGGCCTAGTTTTTGGCCCTACGGTTGACGCAACTGCTGCACAACGCTACGGTTTTCGAACTTGTCTCGACGTCGACCAACAGGGCGTGTAACGCCCACGCGGATCCTCCTCTGTGTCGCGATGCTCGAGGTCGCGATCGAACGGATCGCCGTGCCGCTAGCGCGGCCCAAGGAAGGCGCGCCTCCGAGCTGGGACGTCGCGCTCAACTACGCGGGCCTGTTCCTGCACTACTTCGCCGCGACGCTCGCGGTCGTGTTGCTCGTGTCGCGAGCGTTCGGTGCGCTGAACGAGCGCGAGGGCCGAGGCAAGCGCGATCGGGTCGCGCAGCTCGCGACCATCCTCGCGGGGATGCTCGCCGCGACGCCATTGGTCGTCGCGCGCCACGAGGTCTTGATCGTCGCGATCGCGAGTGCGTTCGCGGTGGCGGTGATCGCGCTGATCGTGGCGGGCTTCGCGCGCGATCGAGATCTCGGCGTGCAGCTCGGCTTGGTGGCCGTCGGTATTCCGCTGGTGATCCACACCGTCAACGTCCTCGGCGCGCGCTACCTGTGGCCGGAGACCGCGTACGACGGCAAGATCGTCGCCATCGAGCGCGCGGGGGTGATGGGCTTGTGCTTCGCGGCGCTGATCTCACCGTACGTGTTCGCGCCGCGGCCGTTCTCGCGTGCGGTGACGCGCCCGGCGCCGGTCGTATTTGCGATGACGATCGCCGCCGCTGGCGCGGTCGCCGCGCGCCTGTGGTATCCGCAGATGTCGAAGATCGCGACGCTCGCGCTCGGCGTCTCCCTCGATCAAGATCAAGCGGATCCGCGGCTCGCGATCTATCTGCTCGCGTTCGCCACGCTCGCGTGGACGCTCGCCTCGTGCTTGCTCGCCGCCGCCGAAGCGCGCCGTCAGATCGGCAGTGGCATCGCGCTGGTCGTGCTCGGTGGTTACGCCTTCGAGTGGCCGCACCACTACCTGTTGCCGCTGCTCGGCCTGTGGATGATCGCGGAGGGCGCGCGCACGGTGCGCGATGAAGAGCTCGCGGAGTTGCCGATCACGTCGGTCGCGCCGGCGGTGCAAGATGGCGCATGGGCCGCGTACATCGGCGCGGCGAGGATCGCGCTCGAGCGGTTGATCGGCGAGGTCCACACCGTCACCACCCGCGGTGAAGGCGGCCTGACCACCACCCAGCTGGTCGGCGAGCGCAACCACCTGCCGGTGCGGATCCGGATCGAACGCATCGAGGGCAGCGTGATCGCGGTCGATGTCGTCGTCGGTCGCGAGATCGATGAGGTTCGTGGCGCGACCTGGTCGCTGTGGGCGATCACGTCGCGGACGCTCGGCATCAATCCGCATGGCCCGCCGGCCGCGCCGCAGTTCAAGTCGGGCGACGATGCGTTCGATGCGCGGTTCCGCAGCCGCGGGAGCGCACGGTCGTTTCAGAAGCTGATCGACGAGACCCTGCGCGCACGAGTCGCGGCGTCGCTCGATGGCTGGCTCGCGTACTGGGAGCGGGAAGGGCTGCGGTATCGCGTCTATCCCGGTCGTGGCGCGCAGCTCGACCACCCGCTGCCGCTCTCGGATCTCGCGACCGGTCGGCCCGCGACCGCGGATCGCCTGGCCGCAGTGATCGAGCTGCTCGTCGAGGTCGCCGAGCGCGGGGTCGAACCGCAACCGGGCGCGCCGAGCTCGCTCGACGACATCCCGCTACCGGAGACCTCCGCATGAAGAAGCTAGCGCTCGCTGTCCTCACCGCCTGCGCTACGCCCACTGCGTCCGGACCGGGGGCCGCGCCGGTGACGTGGGTCGCCGACACCTCGACCTATGCGGTGAGCACGTCGCAGACCATGTCGCCCATGTCGCCC
>JANXOP010000231.1 GCA_025357755.1 Kofleriaceae bacterium
CTCGCGATCGAGCGCCACTATGGCGTGTCGCGCATCCTGTCGTTCGTGCTCGCGCCGACCGCTGCCGAGGTCACGCCGACGGTCGCGATGGACCTCTGGCCGATCGTTCGCGATCGCTATCGCCAGAAGCTCAACCTCGAAGGCATCGTCCGCACGCCGGACGGACGATGGATCTTGGTCAACGACAACCAAGGTAAGGACGTCGAGGGCGCGACGCGCCTGTTCGTGTTCCATCCGCGATAGGCTTCGACCCGATGAAACGGGTGCTCCTGATCGTGCTGGCGTTGCTCTGGTGTGTTCCGGCGTTCGCCGGCGGTACCGGCGGCGGCTCGTGGAGCGGTGGTGGTGGCGGTGGTGGCGGTGGGTACTCGGGCGGCGGCGGTGGCGGCGATTATTCGGGTGGTGGGGATTCCGGGGGCGGAAGCTACAGCTATTCGTCCTCGTCGGGCGGCGGGGCGGATGACGGTGCGATCGTGATCGTGACGCTCATCGGTCTCGCGATCTACGGCGCGATCATGTTGATCAAGTACGCGTCCACCACGTACGGCCCCCACGACCCGAACAACGACGGCGTCCTGGGACTCGGCGACTTCACGCCTGGCAACACGGTCGACGTCACCGTGCTGCGCGTCGCGATCGATGCGCGGTCGCGTAAGTACGTCCAATCCGAGCTCGCGCGGATCGCCAAGATCGCCGACACCGCAACCCCCCAAGGCCGCGCCACGATGTTGCGCGAGGTCGCGCTGATGCTTCGCCGGCTGCGCGATGCGTGGGTCTATGCGGGTGCGGTCAACGAGCCGATGCGTGCGATGGAGTCGCAGAAACAAGTCTTCGATCGCCACGTCAACGATGCGCGCTCGCGGTTCAAAGAAGAGACGATCCGAAACGCGCAGGGCGTCCAGACCGCGACGCCCGCGAGCGCGTACACCCCGCGCACCGAGGAAGGTGCCGGCTTGATCTTGGTGTCGCTGATCATCGCGGCCCGCCGCGAGCTCTACACGGTCACACAGATCGGCAGCGGCGATGATCTACGCCAAGCGCTCGATGGTGCGGGCACACTCGACGCGAGCATCTTGGTCGCGGTCGAGATCGTATGGCAGCCCTCGGAAGAGACCGATCGCATGAGCTCGATGGAGCTCGAGGCACTCTATCCGCGCCCCGAACTGATCCCGCTCCAGGGCGCGCTCGTCGGCAAGGTGTTCTGCGCGTTCTGCGGGGGCCCATTCCCGATGGAGCTGGTCTCCTGTCCGCACTGCGGCGCACCCGCACCTGGACGTAACGCCTGAACAGGCGCGGTGGTGTACAACCGCCGCATGCGTAGTCTGTGGCTCGTGCTTCTCCTGGTCCCCCGCCTGGTCGCGGCGGAACCGGCCAAGCTCACGCTCGATGAGGTGATCGCGAAGGCGGTCGCCAATCCACGCGTCCAGATGGCGCAGAGCGATCGCGACTCGGCCGCAGCTCGCAGCGACGAAGCCGACGCTGCGCGGTTACCGCGCGTGAAGGTCACGGCCTTCGCCACGCTCAGCCCCGAGATCAACTGCAACGACCCCCAGTGCACGAGCACCACACCGAAGAACTTCGCGCTGCGCTTCAGCGGGCTGTTCGAGGGCGCCGAGATCGACGTCACCCAGCCGCTCTATACGTTCGGCAAGATCCAGCACGCGCGCAATGCCGCGCGCGCCGGCGTCGCCGCCCAAACTGCACTCGCAGACGAAGCCGCCGGCGATGCCGTCTCCGATGCCGCGCGGGCGTACTGGGGCCTCAAGCTCGCGCGCGAGCTCGGCGGCATGCTCGACGACGGCATCGAGCAGATCGAAGACGCGAAGAAGCACTTCGACGAGAGCAAATCGCTCACGATCACGGATCGCCAGCGCGTCGCGGTGTTGCTCGCGCAGGCCAAGGCGCAGCGCGCCGATGCGGCGCAGGGCGAAGGCCAGGCGCTCGCCGGGCTGCGCGCGATCACCGGCACCAGCGATGCCGATATCGACGATGTCGAGCTCGCGCCGATCGAGCGCACGCTGCCGGCGGGCAAGGATCTGGGCGTCGAGCGCCGGCCGCAGCGGCTCGCCGCGAAGTCGGGCGCGACCGCCGCCGAAGAACTGCTCGCGATGGAGAAGTCGTACTACTACCCGGATATCGCGCTCGTCGGCTCGGCGCTGATCGCCTCGGCGCACGGGGTTCAGGATGCGCCCGGCGTGTTCGCGAACGATCCGTACAACCGCTCGGGTGCCGGCATCGTGATCGGCTTGCAATGGACGCTCGAGCCCTGGAACGTCAAGGCGCGCGCCGATCGCGCTGCCGCCGATGCGCACAAGATGCGCGCGCAAGCGCAGCTCGCCGAGCTGGGAGCCCGCTACGACGCCGATACCGCGCTGGCCGAGGCGACCGCCGCGCACACCAAGGTCGACGCCTCCAAAGAAGGTGAAAAAGCGGCACGAACCTGGCTCGCTTCGGTCCTCCAGAACGAGGCGATCGGCACGGCCGAGTCCCGTGATCTCGTAGATGCCTACGTAGGCTGGTTCACCCTGCGCGCCCAGTGGGCCACGGCGGTGGTCGCGTGGAACGTTGCCGTGATCCGGCTAGGACGTGCCACGGGTGAATTTCGAGCGGCTGGCTCACGTCCGAGGTAAGAACCCGCCATGAAGCGCCTGATCATCCTGTTGTTCGCTTTGCTCGCTGTTCCCGCGTTCGCCGGTGCACCCGGTCCGGGGACGGCATCCGTGAAGGCTGCTAACGAAAAGATCAGCACCCTGCTCAAGCAGAAGGTCGCGGCCGGCTCCAAAGAAGAAAAAGACCTCGCGGGCAAGGTCACGGGTTCGGTCCGCGACTTCCTCGATATCGACGAGCTCGGCAAGCGCGCGCTCGCCGATCAATGGTCGAAGGGCACGCCCGCGCAGCAGCAAGAATACCTCTCGACGCTGCGCGCGTTGATCGAGGACAACTACATCAAGGGACTGCGCTCGAACCTCGAGTACACGGTCGACTACACCGGCGAATCGATCGAGAACGGCAACACCGTCGTGGTCACCCAGATCAACACCAAGCGCCACAATCGCCCGTACAAGATCGAAGTCGACTACGTCTTGAAGAAGGACGGCGACAAGCTCAAGGCGTGGGACGTCAAGACCGATGGGGTTGGCCTCGTCGAGAACTACAAAGAGCAGTTCAACAAGATCGTCGAGAAAGACGGGTTTGCGGGCCTGATCTCGAAGATGAAAAAGAAGCTGCAGGGCTAAACAGCCTCGCCAGACTGTGACTCTGCCGCACAGAGGATTCTGCTGCGGAACCATCGTATGGTCGCGACGATGTCGCTCCATCCGGTCTATCGAGAAGCTGCCGAGCTCTGGCTGTCCGAGGATCCCGATCCGAAGACCCGCGCCGAGCTGCAATCCCTGATCGAGCGCTTCGATCGCGGTGATGCCGCGGCTCTCAAAGAGCTCCACGAGAGCTTCCACGGCACGCTCGAGTTCGGGACCGCCGGGCTGCGCGGCATCCTCGGTGCTGGACCACAGCGCATGAACCGCGTCGTGGTTCGCAAGACCAGCGCGGGCCTCGCCGCCTACCTCCACGCGCACGTGGCCGATGCCGGCACGCGCGGCGTGTTGATCGGACACGACGCGCGCCACAACTCGCGCGTGTTCGCCGAGGACACCGCGCGCGTACTCGCCGGCGCGGGCATCCGGGCCTACCTCGCACATCGCCCGTGGCCGACGCCGACGACCGCGTGGGCCACCGTCGATCTGAAGTGCGCCGCGGGCGTGATGGTGACCGCGAGCCACAACCCGGCGCAGTACAATGGCTACAAGGTCTACTGGGGCAACGGCGCGCAGATCATCCCGCCGCACGACACCGGCATAGCCGCCGAGATCGCGAAGATCGGCCGCAGCGATCAGTTGAAGATGCCCGCGCTCGTCGAGGCACGGGCGGAGAAGCTCGTGATCGATCTCGACGAGGCGCTGCACGATCGCTACCTCGCCGCGGCGATCGCGTTGCGCGCGCAGCCGAACCTCGAGGGCGACCTCGCGATCGCGTTCACGCCGATGCAGGGGGTCGGCGCACGCTCGACCGAGCCGATCTTGCAGCGCGGCGGGTTCCCGAACTTCCACACCGTGCCCGAGCAGCGCGAGCCCGATCCGGACTTCTCGACGGTCGCGTTCCCGAATCCCGAGGAGAAGGGCGCGATGGATCTGGTACTCGCGCTCGCGAAGAAGATCGACGCCGGGCTCGTGCTCGCGAATGATCCGGATGCCGATCGGCTGGCGGTCGCGGTCCCCGATGCGACCTCGCCGACTGGCTATCGCCAGCTCACGGGCGACCAGGTGGGCGCGTTATTCGCCGACTACTTGCTCGAGGTCCAGCCGAAGGACAAGCGCATGGTCGCGACCACGATCGTGTCGTCGCAGCTGCTGTCGTACCTCGCGAAGGCTGCGGGCGCCGACTATCGCGAGACCCTCACTGGCTTCAAGTGGATCGGCAACGCGGCGATGGACTTCGAGCGCGAGACCGGCGGCCGGTTCGTGATGGGTTACGAGGAAGCGCTCGGTTACTCGATCGGGCCGCTCGTCCGCGACAAAGACGGCGTCTCCGCGTGTCTGTTGTTCGCCGAGCTCGTCGTGTGGAACCGCGAGGTCAAGCAACGCTCCCCGCTCGAGCACCTCGACGATATCTATCGCCGTGTCGGCCTGTTCGTCACCGAGCAGGTCTCGATCACGAAGCCCGGCTCCGAAGGTCTCGCCGAGATCAAAAAGGCGATGGATCGTTTCCGCGCGAAGCCGCCGACCGAGATCGCGGGGCACCACGTCGAGACCGTGGTCGATCTGATCAAGGGCGAAGGCGGCCTCCCGCCTTCGGACGTGCTCGTGTTCAAGCTCGAGGGTGGCCGCCGCGTGATCATGCGGCCGTCGGGCACCGAGCCCAAGCTCAAGAGCTACTACGAGGTCCGCGTGCCCGTCGCCGCGGGCGAGCCGATCGCGACCGCACGCACGCGTGGTTCCGCCGAGCTCGTCGAGCTTCGCGACGCGCACCAGAAGCAGATCTAGTGCGCGCGCTCGCCGTGTTCCTGTTCGTGGCCGCGTGCAATGTCGGCATTCGATCGACCGACCCCGTCACCAGCGGTGCGGCGAACCACGAGCTCGCGACGGGTAGCGACACGCCGTCGAGCACGAGCTCGGACTCGACCACGAGGGTGACGTCCCAGGTCGAACGCACCGGCAACCGCACGGTGACCGGCGACGTCGCGATCGAATGGCGCGTGGCGCGGGGCACGGACAAGCGCGTCGAGGTCACGATCGTCGTCGCAGGAATTCCCACGACCTTGGGCTCACTGCACGCGGGCGCGGAGAGCGGTCCGTCGGGTCCCAAGACCTGCCACATCATCACCGGCACCGAGTCCGAGTCGCGGTTCTCGTGCGGGAACACGTCTGCGTTCAACGGCTTCGACGCCACCCTCGTCGATAGCGAGCTCGTGATCGAGCTCGAGACCTTCACCGAAACCGGCAAGCTGTCGACCGACCGGAAGCTCGTGGAGGTCAAGCGCCTCCCGGTCGCCGGAGATCAGCTGGTCGTCGCACCGTTCGTCGCGAAGTAGCTCAGGCCAGCGTGTCGACCTCGAAGGTCTCGTCGTCGGGCGCGAATACGCGCGGCGTGGTCAACGAGCTCGCCTGCATCCGGTTGTAGAGGAATTCGGCAAACCGCCGGCCCTCGCCCGCCGCATCGGCAAAGCCATCGCGCGACGCTTCGGTCACCGACCGCGCACCGCTGTACGAAATGCTCGAATCCTTGAGCTTGTTCATCGCGACCTGGCAGAACGCCGCCATGGTCTCGGGCCACACGATCGAAGGCCGCTCCTGGACGGTGCGCAGCGCGAGCTCGATGTACATGCCCTGCAAGAGCGCGAGCCCCGTATGCGCATCTCCGCGAGCGGCGGTCATCACGTCAGCGAGGATTCGTTCCGCGGCGCGCTCGTCGATGTCCATGGGATACCGTAACTGCCACCTATGACACTCGAATATCATGATCCTTCCAGGCGTTAGATCCCTCATGCGAATCCCGATCGTCCTCGCCCTCCTGGCCGGCTCGGCCCATGCCGGCGACATCTGTGCCACCGACGATCGGGGTAATGCCGACCCGAAGGTCGAGCTCCGAGCGCTCGAGACCTTCGCCAAGACCAAGCAGCCCGACGTCAATGTCGACTACATCGAGTACTGCCTCAACGGCGATGTCGCTCACAAAGCCCGGATCCTCGCGGCGTGCACCACGGTCCTCGATCGCGATCCGAAGTACGACGCCTGCTACGTGGTCGCCGCGTCGCTCGGCACCGCGATGCTCGGCTCGCACGACATCTACGCGTGGGTCGCGAACCACACGCTCGATCCGTGGAACATGAACTCGAGCTTGCCGGACTACCCGATGTACCTGTTTCGCGCGCTCGGCGATCCACGGGCGGCCAAGCTCGTGGTCGGCAAGTGGACCGCGTTGATCCCGATCGAAGCCAAGCACGAAAAGTCTGCGGGCTGGATGCAGGACTGGAGCGGCTGGCGCCAGCACGCGGCCGAGGCGCTCGCGACCACCGGCTCTGCCGATGACGCGACGTTCCTGACGGACCAAGCAGCGCTCACGAAAGACATCCACGTCCGCGAGGCGTGCTCGCTCGCGGCTGCTGCGATCAAGAGACGCGCGAGCCCCTAGGGATCACTGCACGTGGAATCGGGATGGGAACCGAAGCAATCGCACCTGGCGAGCTTGCCGGTCTCGGGATCGTGACCGCACGCATAGCCCTTGTCCTCGGGCGCTCCGGCCTTCGGGCTCGAGGCCTGTGGCGGTTTCGCTTTCGGGGTGCACGCGGTGGCGAGCACCGCGACGACCAACAACCTCTGCATCCGCATACTGGCGAAGCCTAGCGCTAGCCGCCCGCGACTGCGAGCACGCCTTCGAGCCCCTCGAGAAACTTCATCGGCGCAGCCTCCGCGGCCAGCGGCGCGTACTGCTCGAGCTCGGCCACCAGCTTGTCGATGCCGATCGAGCGCCCCTTCAACCGCTGCGCCGCCTGGTAGGCGCGATCCATCATCTCGACGGCCGCGCGCGGCGACAGATCGAGGAGCTGCCGCGCATTCGAGACCGCCTCGCGCATCGCCTCGATCGTGCGGCGATCGTGCATCACGAGCACCTCGCGCTGGTTGATCGTGCCGAGCGAATCGAGATACTTCACGAGGCCCTCGGTGGTGAGCCGCGCGGTCGAGGTTTGTTGGGTCGCGAGCAGGCGCTCGAACTCGACCATCTGCCAGCGATCCGCAGGCCGCATCGCACGACACACGACCGACATCACGTAGCCGTGGACGGTCGTCCGTACCGCCGCGAGCGCGGGCTCGTACTTGGTCGGATCGTCGCCCTGCAGGAGGTCGTTGTACGGCGTGAGGTTTGTCGCGAGCTCGGCGACGCCGCGGCGTACGAGCAGGGCGCGCCCGAGCGCGGTGAGGTAACCCGGCACCACCGTCGTGGGGTTGACCTCCGGCGTGAACGTCTCGTAGACGGCACCGACGAGCGCGTGGACCCCTTCGCTCGCGGAGCTCTGCGTATCGTCGAGGACGCCGAGGGCGTGCCCGATCTCGCCGGTCGAGAGCGCGACCTTCAGGCGCTCCTTGGCTTCGGCTTGCTGCGAGGACAGGCCGTACTCGATCGAGACGACGCGCTCGATCACCTTATTCCACTTTTCTTGATCGCCCTGGTCGGCGTTCGAGCTCTGCTCGTCGATCTGATCGAGAAAATCGAGCAGGTCGGTCGCACCGAGCGAGAGGTCCTCTTCGACCTTGGGCGGGGCCTTCGATTCGCCGAAATCGGTAAAATCGAACTCCTCCGTCGGCGCCTCGGGCTCGGACTTCGCATCGGCGCCGAGCGATTTGCAAAACCACAGGAGCGCGGTCAGCCCGGAGAACGTCGTCTCCCACAGGTCCTGGAGGCCCTTCGCGGCGACCTCCGGTGCGGTCGGTTCGTCGCGACTGGCGACGAACCGCTCGTAGAGGCTGTCGTCGAGTGCGCGCAGATCGTCCAGCGCTTTGAGCGCTAGGCGAACCAGCTCTTGGGCCTGGCTCAGGATCCTGGGCGTTAGAATTGCCCGTTTAAGCCGCGCGTCCACTACCGTCGGAAAGGATCGCATGCCGCGTCGCGGCGGGAAACTATTGCGGGCGGGTCTCGGTTTCGGGACCGGCCGGCAACATCGCGAAGAACTTATCGAGCTGGTCCTTCACCTTCGGCGGCATGTACTCGAAGTTACGTCCCCGGTCGATAATCTCCCAAAACTCCTTGGTCTCGACCTTCTGGAGGTGCTCTCGGGCCGAGCTGAGGCGCTCGCGATCCTCACCGACCATGT
>JANXOP010000337.1 GCA_025357755.1 Kofleriaceae bacterium
AGCGTCGCCGGACTCGTCGAGTGCCAACGTCTCGCGATCACGCACGCGCAGCACGCGCACTCCGCGGCTGCCGAAGTCACGAACCTCGCCGAAGCTCGGTTGCGCGCACGGATCCGCCAGCTCAAGACTGCCGAGCGCGTCGTCGAGATGGTCAAGGAAGAGCGCGCCGTGCGCGACGCCAAGGCCGAACAGCTCGCGAACGACGACCTCGCGAGCTCGAGGATGAAATGACCGCGATCGCTCGCTCTGATAGCCAGACCAACCCCGATGTGACAGCCGCGAAGCCGGCGTCCGCGAAGGCGACGAAGAACCCCAACCAGACCGACGCGACCGACAAGACCAGCTCGACCCGCGACATCCATGCCACTGCGAACGCGACGCCCGACAAGGCGCCGTCCGACTTCGCCAAGCAGCTCGAGAAAGCGACCAAACCGGTCGTCAAGAAGCCGACCGCGGATCTCGGTGAGGCCGCGACGGCGCAGAGCCTCGCGCAGACGACACCCGATACCTCCGCGCTCGCGCAGCTCATCGCGGCCATCATCAATGGCGGCAGCGTGGCGACGCCTCCGGCTGGCGCACCGCAACCTGACGCGCCAGATCCGAAGCTCGCGCTCGGCGTTACGAACGCCAAGGCAGCGGCGACCAGCAGCGAGAGCGCGACCGCGGATCCCGCCGTGAACGCGCTCGTCGAGCAGATGATCGCAGTCAAGCCCGAGGTCGCGCCGCAGCTCGCACCCGCGGAGCCGCCCCTCACGCCGCTCGAGCAAGCGGTCCACGACATGCTGACCGAGGTCGCCGAGCGTAAGCAGACGGGCCCCGATCCCACGACGGCGATGCAGAGCGTGTCTCTCGTCCCGCAGCAGACGATCAACTCGCTGGAGACCGCGCTCGAGGTCCAGCACGCCGCGCCGATCGCGCAGCCGCCGCCACAGGAGCTGGTCTCGCAGAACCACGCACATCTCGTCATCGACGATCCGAACGGGCGAGTCGTGATGACGGTCGCCATTCGCGGCAACGACGTCAACGTGACGATGCGTGCGAGCGATGACTCGACCGCCGCGGCCCTCGCTCGCAATGCCGGATCGCTCGAAGAGGCGATGCGTGGACGTGGCCTTTCACTTGCACAGTTCGAGTCACAACGCGATCTCGCGCGTGAACAGAACAGCGACAAGCCGGCGTATCCGCAACGCGAGAAGCAGCCCAAGACACCGGCATTCACCCTCGAGGAAAATTCGTGAGCTCCATCGCTTCAATCACTTCAGGCGCTTCATCCGCGACGACCGGTGCCGACACCACCAAACTGGCGGGCAGCAAGGATGAATTCCTCAAGCTGTTCATGGCTCAGCTGCAGCACCAGGATCCGCTCTCGCCCAAGGACGGCAGCGACATGGTCGCGCAGCTCGCGCAGTTCTCGCAGGTCGAGCAAAGCACCCAAACCAATCAGCAACTCGCCGCGCTCGCGGTAAGTCAGTCTTCGACCGCGAACGCGAGCTTGTCGAGCCTCGTCGGTCGGAGCTGCACCGCCAGCCTCGGTGATGTGACGATCAAGGATCCCTCGAACATTCCGCCCATCAGCGTGTCGTCGACCGGCACGATCACTGGCGCCTCGGTTGTCGTCAAAGATGCCGACGGTAACGAGGTGCGACGCATCGCGGTTCCGGCGAACGGTGGTCCCGTCTCGTGGGATGGGCGCGACGCCTCGGGCAATCTGGTCAAGCAAGGGAGCTACTCGATGTCGGTGGATTCCGGCACGACAACCACCGCGATCACCGCGAACTGGAACCATGCGATCGACGGCGTCGTGCTGAGCGCGACCGGGTCGAGCCTCAAGATGGGCGGGATCGAAGTCTCGCCGAGCACGATCACCACGATCGGTGCGTCCTCCACCACCACCGCAACCGCAACCGCAGACGCCATCACGGCCGCGCTCGCTACGAGCTCGGCGACGAACGGAAACATCCAATGACCATCTCCAATTCGCTCTACATCGGCGCCAACGGCCTCACCGCTCACGGCGACGCGATCAGCATCGTCGGCGACAATATCGCGAACGCCTCCACCGTCGGCTTCAAGCGCGACCGTGCCTACTTCTCCGACATGCTCGGCGGTGAGATCAACGGCCAGCGCGAAGGCGGCGGCGTGCACCTCGGTGCGACGCAGACGATGTTCGCGCAGGGCCAGATCACCGCGACCGGGAACCCCCTCGACATGGCGCTCAACGGCCACGGACTGTTCGTCGTCAAGGGTAACCACGACGGCCACAACTCGACCTACTACACGCGCAACGGTCAGTTCAGCCTCGGTAGCACGGGCTTCGTGCAGAACCCGCATGGCCTCCGTCTCCAGGGCTACGCGATCGCGAGCGATGGAACGCGCAGCCAGACCACTGGCGATATCGATCTGTCGCAGCGCCAGAGCGCGGCCGCAGCCACGACGAAGGCTGGCATGACGGTCAACCTCGACTCGGAAGACGCGGTCAAGGCCGGCTGGGATCCGACGAGCACCGCGACCGCGACCGCGACGTCGAACTACTCGACCTCGACGACGACCTACGACTCGCTCGGCAAGGCCCATCAGACCCAGGTCTACTTTCACAACAACGGTGGCGGTGCCTGGGAGTGGCACGCGATGGTCGACGGTAGCGAGACCGGTGGGACCGCCGGCACGCCGACCGAGGTCGCCGCCGGCTCGATGCAATTCAACACGAATGGCTCGCTGCAATCGCAAGCGCAGACCGTCTCGAGCGCGAACTTCACGGGTGCGACCCCGAACCAACCGATCGCGTTCAACTTCGGGGATGACATCGCCTCGGGTGGAACGGGCCTCGCGGGCACGACGCAGTACGCGAGCACGGACGCGGTCTCGGCGACCAAGATCGACGGTCGCGCCTCGGGCAAGCTGACGGATATCGCCGTCAACAGCGACGGATCGATCACCGGCACGTTCGACAACGGCCAGACTCAGAAGATCGCGCAAGTCGCGGTCGCATCGTTCCAGAACGAGGAGGGCCTCACGCGCTCGGGCGACAACCTCTACGCCGAGAGCCAGAGCTCCGGCCAGCCGCTCGTCGACGTCGCGGGTACGGGCAAGCGCGGCTCGATCGCCGGTGGCAGCCTCGAGGCGTCGAACGTCGATCTGTCGAACGAGCTCGTCACGCTGATCGCGTATCAGCGCGCGTTCGAAGCGAACTCCAAGACCGTCACCACGGCCGATCAAATGTTGACGACCGTCAACGACCTCAAGCGCTGACCGTCGCCAAGCTTGGCGACACCGCAGGCATCAGCCTAGTGAAGTCGCCGAGTTAGCGCGGGCACAGCGGCTGCACTAGTAGAGCTCGTGAGTGATGGACTTCTAGACGCGGCAGAGCTCGAGGCGATTCAGAACGCCATCCGAGAAGTCGCGCCCAAGCGCAACTCGTACGGGCTCGACCCCGACGTCGAGCCGACGCGCTTGGCCCTCCTCGCCGACGACCGCAGTGGCGATGCCGCGCGGCCGTTGCTCCTCACGGTGATGAACCGCTGGGTGCGTCGCGCGACGAAGGCGCTCCGCAACCACCTGCCTGGCACCTGGCAGCTCGATGTCGTCGGCGCCGAATCGATCGATGGCCCGTCGGCCAAAGAAGAGCTCCGCGGCGCCTGGGTCGCCGGCGGCACCAGCGGCAATGCCGAGATCGTGTTCGCGGTCCAGGGCTCGATCATCGACATCGCAGCAGCCAAGCGCTGCGGTGAAGCCGAGCCGACCTCGGACGGTTCGCGGCCACCCTCCGCCATCTCGCTCCGCTTGTTCCAACCCGTCGGTCGCACGTTGTTCGAGAGCCTCGCACCGTCGTGGCAGGAGATCTTCGACAACGAGCTCGTGCCGTCCGGTGACCTCGCGATCGTCCAGCGGTTGATCGAGGCCCGCCTCGTCGTGCGCGTCACCCTCGCCTTCAGCGGCGCGGTCGGTGGTCGAGTCCAGATCTACGCCCGCCCCGAGGCGCTCCTGCCCAAGCCCGCGGCGCTCGCCGCGATCAAGGCGAAGAGCCTCTCGGTCGCGAACGCGCTGATGAACGTCCCCGTCGAGGTCATCGTCGAGCTCGGCTCGCTCCGGATGTCGCTCGGCAAGATTCGCTCGCTCGAGCAGGGCTCGATTCACGTGCTCCCCAAGTTCGTCGATTCACGCGTGCCCGTGTACGTCGCGGGTGTGCTCAAGGCCTGGGCCAAGCCCGTCGTATGTCGCGGTGTGCTTGCCATCCAGATCATCTCCGTCGTGCACGGCCAAGGAACACAGTCATGAGTGATGACGAAACTTTCGATCCGCAGGCGCTCGAAACCCTGCTCCACGACGTGCCACTCGATGTCACGATCGAGCTCGGTCGGACCCGGCTGAACATCAGCGAGCTCGCGTCTCGCCTCGGGCCTGGCTCGATCATCACCCTCGACAAAGCGACCGGAGCGCCGCTCGACGTTCGCGTCAACAGCCGCCTCGTCGCGCGGGCTGAAGCGATCGCGATCGGCGAGCGCACCGGTATCCGCATCATCGAGCTCGTCAACGGGAAGGAGTCGTAAGATGCGCTTCGCGCTCGTCACCGCGCTCGCCCTCGCACCTGCGCTCGCACACGCCGACCCGGCGATCAGCTTCGACGTCGAGGACCACGGCCAGAGCGTCGAAGTCATCGCGCACAACGTCGAAGCGAAGAACCTCAACTTCTCCTCGGTGCGCTCGCGCATCGAGATCCAGGTCAACGGCGCGGCGATCGGCCCGATGCGGATGACGAGCGCGGATCCCACGGTGTTCCTCGTCGAGTTCGACGGCAGCGCGAATCGCGTGCTCAGCATCAAGACCCGCCTCGACCGCCCCGAGGTCAAGACGCTCGCCGGGCTCGCGAAGGCGACGCAGGTCGGCACCGACCTCCACATCGCCTTCCCGCGCCACGCCATGGCCGAGGTCGCGACGCCCGCGGCCGCACCCGCGCCGGTCGTCGCACCGGTCGTCGCACCGGTCGTCGCGCCGAAGCCCGTGCCGACGAAGATCGAAGCGGCCGTCAAGATCGAGCCGAAGATCGAGCCGAAGATCGAGCCCAAGGTCGAGCCCAAGATCGAACCGAAGCTGGCCGCCGCGACCGAATCGCATCCGATTCCACCCGAAGCCAAGGACGGCTTCTCGACCTCGCCCGGGGTCTACGGGATCGGCGCGCTCGTCACGCTGCTCGCGTGCGGCTACATGATGAAAAAGAAGAAGAAGGACGCCGCGGTCCTCTCGACGATCGACGTCGTAGCGCAGCGCGCGCTCGGCAACAAGGCGAAGGTCATGTGGCTCTCGGCGGGTGGTCGCGAGATGCTCGTCTCGGTCACTCAACAGAACGTACACATGCTCGGCTCGTGGTCGAAGACCGATCGCGAAGGCGCCGAGAAGGATCTGCCTCGGGCGACGCAGCTCGAGCGAGCCCTCACGTTCCAGCAGCAACTCGCGGCCGAGGTCGAAGCACCTGCCCTGGCACCCGCTCCGCAACTGCAGAGCAATGCGGTGGCTGGCATCTTGAAGCTGCGCGCTCGCGCCGGCACGGTGCAGCCGACCCTCCCTCCGATCAACCCTGACATCGCGACCGACGACGAAGACGCCGACCTCGAGTGGGCCAAGGAGATGCTCACCGCATCGGGCGGTCGCCGGTGAACCCGCTTGGCCAGCTCGGGATCGACCCGAGCCAACTGCACCAGCAATCGGGGACGACCGCCGGCCCGCTCGGGATGGTCGTCCTCCTCACGCTCGTGACGCTGCTCCCCGCGATCGTCCTGTCCTGCACCAGCTTCGTCCGGTTCGTCGTCGTCCTCGGCTTTGTCCGCACGGGCCTCGGCACACCATCGGCTCCGCCGAACCAGGTCCTCGTCGGGCTCGCGCTGTTCATGACGATCTTCGTCTCGGCGCCGGTCGCGATGGAGATGTACGACAAGGGTGGCAAGCAGTACTTCGCCGGCCAGCTCGACGAGCGACAAGCGCTCGAAGCCGCGCTACCGCCGCTCCGCAAGTTCCTCATGGCGCACACCGCGGATACCGATCTGCAACTCTTCCTCGAGGTCTCCAAGTCAGCGCGTCCCGCGACGATGGAAGAGATTCCGATGCGGGCGCTGATCCCGTCGTTCATCCTCTCGGAGCTCCGCATGGCCTTCAAGATCGGCCTCACGATCTTGCTGCCGTTCCTGGTCATCGACCTCGTCGCGGCGACGGTGTTGACCTCGCTCGGCATGGTGATGGTGCCACCTAGCGTCGTCGCGCTACCCGCCAAGCTCCTCGTGTTCGTGATGATCGATGGCTGGCACCTCGTCGTCGAATCGCTCCTGCGCGGAGTCCGTGGATGAACGAAGACTCGCTGCTCGATCTGTGGCGCTCGGCGCTCACCATCGCTGCCCAGGTCGCTGCCCCGTTCCTGATCATCGGGCTCGTGATCGGGCTCGTGATCGCGATCGTCCAGACCGCGACCCAGCTGCAAGAGTCCGCGCTCACGTTCGTGCCGAAGCTCGCGGTCGCACTCGTCACGCTCGCGCTCGCCGGCCACTGGATGCTCGACAAGATCGGTGGCTTCGCCATCACCGCGTTCACCTCGACGGCAACGACCTCGACGAACGCCGGGCCCACCGAGCTCGGCACCCCCGATAACCATCCATGATCGTCACGCCCGCAGAGCTCGGCGCGTTCCTCGTCGCGCTGATGCGCGTCGGTGCCGTCGCGTTCACGGCGCCCGTGATCGGCGACACCGGAGTACCGGTCCGCGCGCGCCTCGTGTTCTCCGTCTCCGTCGCGATCGCGCTCGCTGCGAATCGCCCCGGTGTCGAGCTCGACGAGCTCCCCGCGGCCGCGCTGATCGAGCTCGGCTCCGGGCTCGTCACCGGGCTCACCGCGCGCTTCGTGATGGCGCGTATCGCGAATGCGGGCCAGCTCATGGGTATGAGCCTCGGCCTCGGGTTCGCGTCGGAGTACGACGTCCACGCCGGGGAGAACGCCGGCATCCTGCGTACGATGTGCTCGACGCTCGGCAGCCTCGCGTTCATCTCGGCACATGGCCTCGAGGCGATCGTGCGTAGCGTCACGGTGCCGGCCTCGACCTTCAGCATCCTGGCTGGCAGCAACGAGCTCGTGCGCCAAGCCTGCTCGTCGTTCGGCTACGGGTTGTCGCTCGCCGCCCCGATCATGCTCGCCGCGCTCGTCGGCAACATCGGGCTCGCCGTGATGAACCGTGCTGCCCCAGCGGTGAACGTGTTCTCGATCGCCCTCTCGGCCGTTCTCCTCGTCGGTGTGGCGTTGCTCATCGCCACCGCGGGTGGCTTCGTCGCGGGTGCCATGGATGTGGCGCACGCGTCCGTGAATGTCCTACGATAGCGGGACGTGACCTCCTCGCCTTCTCGGGCTCTGATCCTGATCCTGCTCGATGTCGGCCTCGCTGGCTGCTCTGTCGACGATGGTAGCAGCGACCACTCGGCATGCCTGAGCTCGTCATCGGTCGATCTGTGCAGTGGGAGCACCGTGTGCACTGGCAGTGCGTGCACGGCCGCGTTCCCGCACGCCTACGTGATCACGAACATCTCGGCGACCGCGCCGAACATGAAGCCCGACGGCATGCCGTGGGACACCGACGGCGACGGCACCCCCGATATCTACGTCGATATCTCCGTCGGTGGCGCGGTCGTCCAGTCGACACCTGTCAACCCCAACAGCTTCAACGCGACCTTCGCCGGCCCGTTCACGATCACGCTCACCGAAGGGACCTCGCTCGATCTCCAGTCCTCCGACAAGGACGACCCGGGAAGCGAAGTGATCTACGACTGCCCGATTCCGATGGTCACCGCATCGCTCCTTCGGACCCGCTACGTCCTGTGCAGCGGGGTCGGTGGTGTGACCATCAACTACACGATCAATCCCGCGGAGTAGCCCTCAACAAATGGCGCCAGCCCACACGAGGGCGTCATTCCGGACCGTTCCGGACCGTTTGGTAGCGCCAGCCCTGGCGACAGCGACGATCGTAAAACGAGACATTTCGAGGACGTAGCGCGGGCACAGCGGTTGCTGAAGTAGCACCCGCGACGTGAGCGAATCCGAGAAAACCCAGAAGCCAACTCCCAAGCGAGTTCGCGAGTTCCGCAAGCGCGGTGACATCGCCCTCTCGAAGGATGTGGTCTCTGCTGCGACCTTTGCCGGCGGCGCGATCGCGCTGCTCCTGACGGGCGCTACCGGTTGGGCGGCGATTCGCGGCCTCGCGCGCGATGTCGCGATGTCGGCCGACGGCCTGAACCACGACGGCCTGACGAGCCAGGCCTTCCACGCATTCACGAGCGCGACGTTCCCGGTCGTCATCGGCGCGGCGCTCGGTGCACTCGTGTCGATCCTCGGCCAGCTCGGTTGGCCGCCGGCATACAAGGGCATCAAGTTCGATCTCACGCGCATCAACCCGGGCGCGAACCTGATGAACACGTTCGGCCTCAACGCGGTCGTGCGTCGCACGGGTGGCGCCATGGCGAAGATGATCGCCGTCGGCCTCGTCGTCGCGATCGCGCTCGCGGGCACCGCGAAGGTGCATCCGACGACGCCGATCGCGTTCGCCGGCATGGCGGCATCGTCGATCGCTCGCGTGCTCGAGGCCGTCATCGGCGTGCTGCTCACGGTCTCGGGGCTCGATTACTACCTCGCGAAACGCAAGCTCACCAAGCAGATGAAGATGTCGACCGACGAGGTCAAGCGCGAGCACAAAGAGCAAGAAGGCGACCCGCACATCAAGGGCAAGCGGCGCCAGAAGATGCGCGAGATGGCGAAGCGCCGGATGTCGGTCGCGGTCTCGAAAGCCGATGTCGTGATCGTCAACCCGACGCACTACGCGGTCGCCCTCAAGTACGACGACAAGAAGGACGCGGCTCCGGTCGTCGTCGCAAAAGGCATGGACGAGTCGGCCGAAAAGATCCGCGAAGTCGCGCGCAAGCACGGCGTCCCGGTGATCAGTCGCCCGCCGCTCACGCGTGCACTCCACAAGCTCGTCAAAGAGGGCAAGCCCGTTCCGGCAAACCTCTATCGCGCGGTCGCTGAAGTCCTCGCGTACGTCTACCGGATCAAGAACCGGAGCGCCGCGTCGTGAAAAAGAGCAGTGGATTCGTGATGGCCGCGGCGCTCGTCGGCATCCTCGGGATCGCCCTCGCACCGCTGCCGCCTCAGTTGTTCGATCTCTTGATCGGCATGTCGCTGTGCATCAGCGCGCTGACGTTCCTCGTCGCGTTCTATGTCGAGAAGCCCACGGATTTTACGTCGTTCCCGTCGCTGCTCCTGTTCGTCACGCTGTTTCGCCTCGCACTCAACATCGCGTCGACCCGCCTGATCTTGACAGGCACCGACGATCACGCGGCCGGCTCGGTCGTCGCCGCGTTCGGCCGGTTCGTCATTCGCGGCAACTTCGTGGTCGGTGCGGTGATCTTCCTGATCCTCGTGATCGTCAACTTCGTGGTGATCACGAAGGGTGCCGAGCGGATCTCCGAAGTCTCGGCGCGCTTCACCTTGGACTCGATGCCGGGCAAGCAGATGGCGATCGACGCCGACCTCGGCGCCGGCCTCATCAACGAGCAGCAAGCTCGCGCCCGCCGCCTCGCGGTCCAGCGCGAAGCCGATTTCCACGGCGCCATGGACGGTGCCTCGAAGTTCGTCCGCGGTGATGCCATCGCGGGCATCCTGGTCCTCATCGTCAATATCGTCGCCGGCATCATCATCGGAGTCGCCCAGAAGGGCATGTCGTTTGGACACGCCGGCGCGACGTTCACGGTGCTCTCGATCGGTGACGGCTTGGTCGCGCAGGTCCCCGCGCTGCTCGTCTCGACGGGCTCCGCGCTGCTCGCAACGCGTGGTGACGACGCGCAACTCGGCCAGGCTCTCTCTGGACAGCTGTTCGCGCGCAAGCGCCCGCTGCAAGTCACCGGCGCGCTGCTCGGCATGATCGGCCTCTTGCCCGGCATGCCTCACTTCTTGTTCCTCGGGCTCGGCGGCGTCGCGGCCTACGCGGCCACGCGTGCGAAGGACCCGGCCGCCAACTCCGAGACCGCTGACCCCTCGCGTCCCGCTGCCGAGGCAGGCAGCAAGGCACCGGCGAACGACGAGAAGAGCCAGCGCAACGAGATCGAGGCGGCGCTCCCGGTCGAGCTGCTCTCGCTCGAGGTCGGCCTCGATCTCTTGAACATGGTCGATGCCTCGCGTGGCGGCGAGCTGTTGAAGCGCATCGCCTCGCTGCGCAAGCAGCTCGCCGGCGAGCTCGGCATCATCGTCCCCGCGATCCACATCCGCGACGACCTCCGGATGCGGCCGGGCGCCTATCGCGTGCTGCTCTCGGGCGTCTCGATCGCCGAAGCGGAGGTCCACGTCCACCGTGTCCTCGCGATCGACCCGACGGGCGCCGCGACCATGTCGCTGCCGGGCGAGCAGACCACCGAACCTACCTTTGGCCTGCCCGCGAAGTGGCTCGCCCCGACCGAGCGCGCACGTGCCGAAGCCGCGGGCTGCACGGTCGTCGATGCGGCTGCGGTCATCGCGACCCACCTCACCGAGCTCATCCGTCGCAACGCGCACGACCTGCTCGGTCGCCGCGAAGTCCAGGACCTGCTCGACGTGGTGTCGAAGTCGAACTCCAAGGTCGTCGAAGAGCTGATCCCGACGCTGCTGCCGCTCGGCACGGTCATCCAGGTGCTCCGCAAGCTGCTGATGGAGGGCGTGTCGATTCGCGACCTCCGCACCATCCTCGAGGCGCTCGCCGACCACGCGCCGCAGGTCAAGGTCGCCGACGACCTCGTCGAGATGGTCCGCCAGCGCCTCGCTCGCCGGCTCACGCGCAACCAGCTATCGCCTGACGGCTCGCTGCGCCCGCTCGTCCTCGACCCGCGCATCGAGCAGATGCTGCGCGAGGGTGGCGTCAAGCACACACGTTCGCTCACCAGGCTCACCGAGGACCTCGGCAACCGCGCTCGCGACCTCGCGATGCGCGACGAGCCGCCCCTCCTCGTCGTCGCTCCGGATCTGCGCCGCACCGTCGCAGGCATCGCCCAACGTCACGCTCCGGGCCTCGTGGTCCTGAGCTATCGCGAAATTGACCCGACCGTTCCGTTCGTCACCCGCGGAGTCATCTCCGCCCAGGAGGCCGCATGAAGATCATGAAGTTCGAAGGTAGCAGCATGCGTGAGGCCGTCGCGAAGGTGAAGGCCGAGCTCGGTGACCAAGCGGTCATCGTCTCGACCCGCCAGATTCGCCGCGGTCTCCTCGGAACGGCTTGCGAAATCTCCGCAGCCATCGATAACGACGACGACGATGTAGGCCCGACCCGCGGCTTTGGCTCCGCGTACGCGGCGCAGAATTCGTCGACCAAGGAGCCGCCGGCGTACGAGAAGCCGCACGACAAGTCGAACGAGAAGAGCCAGCTCCAGGCCGAGCTCGAGGTCGAGCGCGTCGTCAGCCCTCTGCGTGGCGAGCTCAAGTCGCTGCGTGCGCTCGTTCGCGCCGCGACGGCCGACAGCCGCGGCACCGCCGAGCTGCGCAACGAGGTCGCAGCCCTGAGGAAGCTCATCGAGCAGCTGGTGACGCCGCCACCGACCGCGCCCGCGCAACCCGTGTTCTCGACGCAGCTGACCGCACCGAGCCACGCGCGCGCGATCATGCTCGTCGGACCGACGGGTGTAGGCAAGACCACCACCATCGCGAAGCTCGCGGCGCGCGCGGCACTCATCGATGGCAAGCGGGTCTCGCTGATCACGCTCGACAACTACCGCGTCGGTGGCGTCGACCAGATTCGCACCTTCGCCGAGCTCATCGGCGTGCCGCTGCGCGTGCTCGAGTCGCCGGCTGAATTGACGAACGCGATCGACGACGAGGATGATTTGACGCTGATCGACACCGCCGGCCGATCGCCGCGCGATGTAGGCGCGATCCGAGAGCTCGCGAACATCGTCGCGAACCTTCCCGAGATCGAGACGCACCTGGTGTGCGCCGCGGCTAGCTCCGCGACTTCTATCGAGGAGTTGGCGAATCGGTATCGCGCGCTCAAGCCGCAGCGCCTGCTGTTCACCAAGGTCGACGAAGTCGACGAAGCACCCGAGCTGTCGCGGGCTCCGGCACGGCTTTCGCTACCGATCACCTGGGTGACCACCGGCCAGTCAGTTCCCGAAGATCTCGAAGAGCCGACGACGGCTCGCGTTCAAGAGCTCGCGGCGTCTGGCCTCGGTCTCGTTCGCTCCTCTCGCACCAACGCAGCGTAAGCGGGCCTCATGTCTGATCAAGCAGCCACACTCCGAGTCCTCCGCGGCGGCAAGCAGCAAGACGATGCTGTCGCGCAGACTCGTCGTCGCGCCTTCGCCATCACCGGCGGCAAGGGCGGCATCGGAAAGTCGACGATCGCCGTCAATCTCGCCGTCGCCTACGCGCAGATGGGCGCCAAGACGCTGATGGTCGACACCGACCTCGGCATGGCGGACCTCAATCTGCTGCTGGGCGTGGCTCCCGAGAAGAGTTTGCTCGATGCGCTGGGTGGCGCGCCTCTTGAAGAGGTGTTGGTCAAGGCACATGGCATCGCGCTCCTCCCAGCACTCAACGGTTCGTTCCTGCTCTCGACGCTCGGCTCGACCGGCCTGCGTCGGATCATGGACCTCGTCACCTCGCTCGCGACGCAGTACCAGACGCTCGTCATCGATGTCGCTGCAGGCATCGGTCAAGTCCAGACGATGTTCGCGGGCGCTGCCGCAGACGCGGTCGTCGTCGTGAACCCCGAGCCGCTCTCGATCGCCGATGCCTACGCGTGCCTCAAGGTGCTCCACGTCGAGCAGAAGGTGCAGCACGCGTATCTCGTTCCGAACCGCGTGCTGTCGCGTGCCCACGCCGATGAAGTCACCGCGCGCCTCAGCGCGCTCGTCAATCGCTTCCTCGATCTCGAGCTGACCGTGTTGCCGCCGATTCCTTCGGACCCGGCGGTCGCAGAGTCAGCGCAGGTCGGTGTTCCGCTGCTCGTCCACGCGCCCGATTCCCCGGCCGCACGAGCGATTCGTCAACTTGCCAAAGCACTCGGCTCGCTCGCGAGCCAACCGGCGACGTGGTGGCGCGCAAGCGCACAAGGAGAGTCTCGATGAAGGCCTATGCTCAACAGCTGAAACCCGCTCCGCGCGAACGCGACAAACTCATTGCCGAGCACATCGAGATCGCACGCCGCATCTCGCTCCGCATCGCGCGAAGCTGCCCCGATTGGATCTCGCGTGACGACATCGTCGCTGCCGGCATGGTGGGTCTTGCCGAAGCCGCCGAGCGCTACGATGAAACCCGTCAGGAACCGTTCCTCTCGTTCGCCGAGAAGCGGATCCGCGGCGCGGTGATCGACGAGCTTCGCCGCGGCGATGTGATGCCGCGACGGATGCGCCGGATGGCTCGCAAGATCGGCGACGCGATCCAGAACCTAGAGCTCCAGTACGGCGAAGCGACCGACGAGAAGGTCGCCGAGGCGCTCGGCGTGACCACCGAAGAGTACAAGACGAATCTCGAGCAGATCGTCCATGTCTCGGTTGGCGCCCTCGAGCTCGACGACGACTCGCTGATGCCGACCGACGAAGAAGCGTCGCCGGAGATGCAGCTCGCTCATCGCCGCGGCAAGGCGCGGGTTCGCGAAGCGCTCGAGCTCCTCGAGAAGCGCGACCTCTTGATCCTGAACCTCTACTACACCGAGGAGCTGACCTACACCGAGATCGGTGACGTCATGAGCATCACGCGATCGCGCGTGTGCCAGCTCCACGGTCGCGCGATCGCTCGCCTCCGCTCCATCATCATGAGCAAGGGCAACGGCGACATGGAAGACGTCGTTTGAGCTCGGGCATCTACATCGCTACCGCGGGCGCCGTCGCGCAATCGATCGCCCTCGATGCAACCGCGAACAACATCGCGAATGCCTCGACGTCGGGCTACCAGGGCGAGCGCGTCTCGTTCAAAGAAGCGCTCGGCACCGCGAAGTCTGCCGACTCCGCGCTGGTCTCCGCACAGACCGCCCACACCGTCGATGGTTCGCAGGGCGCGCTGATGCAGACCGACAATCCCCTCGATGTCGCCCTCGAAGGCGACGGCGTGTTCACGGTGAAGACGCCGCAAGGCATGCGCTACACCCGCGCAGGCAACTTCCAGCTCGATGCCAACAAGCAGCTCGTCACGCAGGATGGATATCCGGTGATGGGCCAGGGTAACCAACCCATCACGTTCCCGCCGGATGCGCAGAACGTCACGATCTCCGGCGAAGGTGACGTCACGGCTGACGGCACCTCCGTCGGCAAGCTCGCCCTCGTGAGGTTCTCTGCCTCTCAGTTGAAGCGCGAGGGCGGATCGATGTTCTCCGCGAGTGGCACGCCACAAGCAGGAGAGGCACCCAAGGTGCGCAGCGGTGTCCTCGAGAGCTCGAACGTCAACATCGTCCGCGGTGTCGTCGATCTCGTGAAGACCACGCGCACCTACGAGTCACTGATGAAGATGATCCAGGGCTACCACGACGTCGAGAGCCGAGCGGCTCGCGAGCTCGGTGGCCCGAAGTAGACGCTGTAACGAAAGGCTGACCCATGTTTCGATCATTAGCTACCGCAGCGTCGGGCATGGAAGCCCAGCAACAGAAACTCGACGTCACCGCGAACAACATCGCGAACGTCTCGACCAACGGCTTCAAGAAGGGTCGCGCCGAGTTCGCCGACCTGATCTACCAGCAGACGCGTGGCGCGGGCACCTCGACGGGCCAAGGCACGTCGGCGCCAGCCGCGACCGAGATCGGACTCGGCGTCCGCCTCACCTCGACAGCGCGCGAACATGCGCAAGGCGAGCTCCACAACACGGGCAACCAGCTCGACATCGCGATCGAAGGCCACGGCTTTCTCCCGGTGACCGTACCGAACGGCACGACGCAGTACACGCGCGATGGCGCGCTCCAGATGACCGCCGAGGGCAAGCTCGTCACGAGCGAAGGCTACGCGGTCGGTGGTGACATCACGATTCCAACCGATGCGCAGACCGTCACGATCTCGTCGACCGGTCAGGTCACCGCGACGATCGCGAGCGATTCGCAACCGGTCGAGCTCGGCCAGATCCAGCTCGCGACCTTCGCGAACCCCGGTGGCCTCGAAGGTCAAGGCGGAAACTTGTTCCGCGAGACCTCGGCCTCGGGCTCGGCGGTGCTCGGCAACCCGGGTGTGGGTGGCGCCGGCAGCATTCGCCAAGGCATGCTCGAAGTCTCGAACGTCAACGTCGTCGAAGAGATGGTCGATCTGATCTCGGGTCAACGCGCGTACGAAGTGAACTCTCGCGTCATCAAGGCCGCCGACGAGATGCTCGGCGAGACGGCGCAGCTGCGATGAAATCCCTGCTCGTCATCTTGTGCGCGACCGCGACGGCCTCGGCGACGCCCATCGAGGATGCGATCACCGAGCAGCTCGCGCCGATGCTGCCCGCGAACCTCGGCATCGCCCGCGTGTTCGTGCCCGCCTCGCTCGCGAATGCGAAGCCGACCGGGCTCGTGGTCGAGCCGCCCGCGCAGCTGCGTGCGGGTCGCCCGAGCATCAAGATGACGTACAAGCACAAGACGATCTACGTGCCGGTCGCGCTTTCCGCGCTGGTCGATGTCGCCGTGTTGAACCACGCCATCGCGGCGGGCAGCATGATCTCCTCAGATGATTTCACGATCGAACATCGCGCCGTCGAGGGTGCGAGTGCACCCGCAGCCCAAGTCGCGGGTGGCACGCTCACGCGTGACCTCGATGCCGGCGCGCCGGTCGGTGCGCACGACATCGCGCTGCCGCCGCCCTCGCCACGCGGCATGCGCGTCAGCGTCGAGATCGCGTACGGCGGTGTCCGGATCAAAGGCACCGGCGTGCTCGAGCTCTCGGCGCGTGTCGGCGATAGCGCCACGGTGCGGCTCGCGTACAACCAGACCGTCCTCAGGGGCACGATGACCTCTCCGGGCGTCGTCTCCGTCGGAGCAGAGCCGTGAAGCTCGCTGTCATCTTTTCAGGCGCACTCTTCGTGGCTGGCTGCGCGAGCCACATCGCGCCGTACCACGCGAAGCACCGCACGTTCGAGCAAGCCAAGTACGGCTCGCGCTCGAACGCCGGGACCGGCAGCCTCTACGCCCAGGGCGACTCCGGCTTGCTCGAGGATGCGATCGCGGGTCGGATCGGCGACATCGTGGTCATCAAGATCGACGAGAAGGACCTCGCGTCGCATCAAGCGGACACCACGCTCAACAAATCGGATGCCACGAGCTACGGCATGCCGAACGCGCTCGGCTTTGTCGCCGCGCTCACCAAGAAGTACCCCGGCATCGATCCCAAGACGCTCTTCGCGTCGACGTCGGATCAAAAGTTTACCGGCAATGGCAGCGTCCAGCGCCAAGGCCAAGTCACGGCCACGCTGCCGGTGCGCGTCATCGACGTACTGCCCAGCGGTGACCTCGTGATCGAAGGATCCAAGATCGTGATGGTCGGCAATGAAGAGCATCATATCTACATGAGCGGCGTCGTGCGCCGCATCGACATCGCCGAGGACGACACCGTGCCGTCTTCGCGCATCGCCGACGCCGAGGTCGAATACACCGGCCAGGGCGACATCAGCGACACGCAACGCCGTGGCTGGCTCGCTCGCGTCATGAGCAAGCTCTGGCCGTTCTAACGAGATTCACCATGCGCAACCTCCTGATCACCTCGCTCGTCGCATCGCTCGTCGCATCGCTCGTGCTCGCCAGCACGGCGCACGCCGACCGGATCAAAGATCTGGCGTCGGTCGAAGGCGTTCGCGACAACCATCTGACCGGCTTCGGACTCGTCGTCGGTCTCGATGGTACAGGGGACGACACGCGCTCGCCGGTCGTCAAGGCCGCGTTGACCAAGCTGCTCAAGCGCCTCGGCAACACGGTCAACCCGACCGACATGAAGATGAAGAATGTCGCCGCCGTGATGCTCACCGCCGAGCTCCCGGCCTTCGGTCGTCCGGGTCAGCAGATCGACGTCACGATCTCGTCGATGGGTAACGCGAAGAGCCTCTCGGGAGGCACGCTGCTGATCGCGCCGCTCAAGGGCCCCGATGGCAAGACCTGGGGCCTCGCGCAAGGCGCGCTCACCGTCGGTGGGTTCACCGCCGATAGTGCGAGCGGCGGCTCGACGAAGAAGAACCACACGCTCGTCGGTGAGATCCCCGGCGGCGCCACGCTCGAGATGGCAGCGCCGACCGTCTTGCCGAGCAAAGAGCTCACGCTGATCCTGGGTACCGCCGATTTCACGACCGCCACCCGCGTGCAAGCCGCGATCGAAGCGGTGCTACCGGGCCTGGCCCACGCGCGCGATGCGGGTGCGATCACGGTGACGATCGATAGCGAGTGGAAGCCGAAGGTCCCCGAGCTGATCGCGAAGCTCGAGGCGATCGAGGTCGATCCCGATGTCAAAGCGAAGGTCGTGGTCGACGAGAAGACCGGCACGATCGTCGTCGGAGAAGCCGTCACGCTGCGGACCGCCGCGATCACGTTCGGCTCGCTCACGATCGAAGTCACCGAAGCTCCGATCGTCTCGCAGCCCGCCGCGTTTAGCGGCAAGGGTGCCAAGACCAAGGTCGTGCCGAACAGCACGATCAAGGTCGACGAAGAGGCCGGCCACCCGATGAAGGTCGTGAAAAAGGCGACCACCGTCGGTGATGTCGCGGCCGCGTTCGCCTCGCTCGGCGCCAAGCCCCGCGACCTCGTCTCGATTCTTCGCGCCCTCAAGGCCGCTGGTGCCTTGCGTGCGGAGCTGGAGACGATGTGACCCTCAAGCCGATCACCCCCGGTCCGCTCGCAGCCCACACGCTGAAGACAGATCCTGCGCAGACCGCCGCGAAGCAACTCGAGTCGTTCTTTCTACGGCAGTTGCTGTCCGAGGCAAAGACGCAGAGCGGTGGAGACGGCGGCTTCGCTGGCGATACGTTCAAGTCGATGTTCGATGAAGCGGTCGCCGACAAGATGTCGAGCGCCGGCGGAATCGGCCTCGCCGACATGTTCGCGAAGCAGCTCGGCGCCAAGGCGCAGGGCAGCGACGCGCCGGGCACCCAGATCACTGCGACGCTCCATCCCGCGCACTCTTTCGGCAGCATCAACGGACTCGGCGAGCTCCCCAGGGGCCCCGAGCTCGACGGCATGCCTCGCTTCACGATGCCGGTAGCTGGCACACCCACCTCCGGGTACGGCTCTCGTATCGATCCGATCCAGCACAAAGAGATCAAGCACCCCGGCTTCGACCTCGCGGCGAAGACCGGCACGCCGGTCTCGGCGGCGGCCGCAGGAACCGTGATTTCTGCGGGCCCGGCGGGTACCTACGGCAACCTGGTCACGGTCCGCCACGGCAATGGTGTCGAGACCCGATACGCCCACCTCTCGGCAACCACGGTGAAGGCCGGCGACAAGGTCGAACAGGGGCAGCAGATCGGCAATGTAGGCACGACCGGATACTCGACCGGTCCTCATCTTCACTTTGAAGTTCGCAAGGATGGCCAAGCGATCGATCCTGCTCCGTTTTTACCTATCAACACGCAATCCCAGCGGCCGAAGCTCTAATTAACAGAGGTCGTCCATGCGTATTGAACCCAAGGTCGGTGTTGCCGTTGTCGCAGATTCACGCGAGGGGAAGCCTGCGTCGACAACCGCTCCCGCTGCCAAAAAAAACGAGAATCCCGCTTCCGTGGTGAAGCTATCAGCCGCCGGTACCTCGGCCGCTCAGGCCCAAGATCCCGACGAGATCAGCCCGAAGAACCGGACGCGTCTCGACGAGATTCGCGCTGCGATCAAGCTCGACAAGTATCCCATCGATCTCGACAAGCTCGCGTCCAAGATCGTGGATGACGACATCGTGCGGGGCAGCCACACGTCATGACGGACGGCGAGCTCGACGAGCTTCGCCTGCTGGGCGAAGAGCTGCGCGCGGTCTTCTTGGCCGAACGCAACGCCATCGCGAAGCTCGACCACGAGGCTTTGACCCTGCTCTCGGATTCGAAGCAGCGGATCGCCCTTCGGCTCGCGGAGCTCCAGCAAACGATCGCGCCCTCTGCGAACGCTGAAGCCAAGGCGTTGTTCGAAGCGATTCGCATCGAAGCGCAGGCGACCGCACAGCTCGCCGCGACCGCCATGAAGGCCGTCAACACCATCCTCGGCATCCCCGAACCCACGGGCTACGACCGGCGCGCGAACCGCACCGGGACGTACGGACCCGCCTTTCGAAATTTGCGAGCGTTCTGATGTCTGACCTGATGAGCCTCCTGAGCCTGGGTGCTGCCGGAATTTCCGCGCAGAACAACGGCGTCGCGACCGCCACGAACAACGCGGCGAATGCGAACACGGAAGGCTACTCGCGCCAGTCGTTGGTGCTCGACTCGGTCGTGTACGGTGGCGTGACCACCGGCTCGACCGCGCGCTACGCGAGCGAGCTACTCGCGGGCCGGATCCGCGCCTCGGCGGGCTCGCTCGCCAACTCGACCCAGACCCAATCTGCGGTCTCCGATCTCGAGGACACGCTCACGTCGGGCACCTCTGTCGATACTCGACTTGCGGGCCTGTTCTCCAAGATCTCGCAGGCAAGCGCGACGCCGACGGACTCGGCGACGCGCGACGCCGTCGTTCAAGCGACGCGTGACCTCGTCACTTCGATCAACAACCAAGCATCCGGCGTTGCCGATGCCCGCCACTCCGCGGATCTCCGGATCGCGGATAATGCGCCGCAAGCTTCGCAGCTCGCGCAGCAGCTCGCCGATGCGAACAAGCTCGTCGCCAAGACCCAGGATCCCGCGGCCTCCGACCATCGCGATCAGATCGCGAAGCAGCTCTCGCAGCTCGTGGGCGGCGCGGCGCGGATCGATCCAGATGGCAACATGCGGTTCGTCCTCGAAGGTGGCGCCGTGCTCGTCGATGGACCGCACGCATCGCAGCTCAAGACCGCGACCGATCCGACGACCGGCTACAACCAGCTACAGGTCGTCAACGGCAACAACGTTCGTGACGTCACGAACCAGGTCGGCGGCAAGCTCGGCGCCGACATCAGCTTCCGCGATACGACCGCGAAGGCCGCCGCCGACAAGCTCGACCAGCTCGCGTACGATACCGCGACCGCTTTCAACACCACGCATGGTGGGAATGCCGCGCTCGATGGATCGACCGGCAACCTGATGTTCGTCGCGCCGACCGCAGTTGCGGGTGCTGCCGCGGCGCTCAAGATCGATCCCACGCTCGATGCCAACTCCGACAAGGTCGCGCTCGCCGCGGCTGGTGCGGTCGCTGGTGATAACCAAGGCGGCCTCGCGCTGTTCGCGCTCGCGACCGCGAAGAATGCCTCGGGCGGGACCAAGACGCTGACCGATGCGGCGCTGTCCGTCGTCAGTGACCTCGGGGTCACCGGTGCGGGTGCCAAGTCCAACAACGCGCGCGACCAGGTCGTCGCCGATCATCTCGATACGCTCCGTGATTCGATCTCGGGCGTCGATACGCAGGAAGAGCTCACGAACCTGGCGAAGTTCCAGAACGCGTCGACGGCGATGACCAAGTTCGTCACGTCGATCAACACCCTCCTGACGAACCTCATCCAAGCCCTGTGAGCACATGCGCATCACCGATCACCACATCGTCGATATGGCCGCGGCGTCGGCCGCTCGCAACGAGTCTCGCGTAGGCGAGCTCTCGCAGGAAGTCTCCTCGGGTTTGCGCGTGTCGAAGCCTTCCGATGATCCATCGGCGTGGCTGTCGGCACAGCGCGCGCGCGTCCGTTCGGCACTCAACGACGGCACGACCGAAGCGATCCAGGTCGGTCACGATCGGCTGGTCGCGAGTGATGGTGCGCTATCGACGCTGTCTGGCCTCGTGTCGCAAGCGCGCGAGCTCGCCGTCCAGGGCGCGAACGGCACGCAGACGGCCGAGAGCCGCTCCGCGATCGGGGCCGAAATGCAATCGATCTTTCAGACCGCGGTCTCGACGGCGAACACCGTGGATGCCAGTGGCGAGTACTTGCTCGCCGGCACGAACTCGCTCGGCAAGCCGTTCGATTCGACGACCGGCGTCTACACCGGCGATGCCACGACACGTGGCGTGAACATGGACACGGTCTCGACGCAGGTCGCGACGGTTGCCGGTTCCTCGCTGACGACCGCCGCCACCAACGGCGTCGACATTCTGCCGATGCTCAAGCAGCTCGGCGATGCGTTGAACGCGAACGATCAACCGACGGTCCAGACGCTGGTCGGCAGCATGGAACGGGCTGTCAAGCAGCTCGCACAGCTGCGCGGCCAAACGGGTGGCCACATGGCCGTGCTCGAGTCCGCGAAGACCGCGCACGACGAGCTCTCGGTGCGCATCGCGACGTCGATCTCCAACAGTGTCGAGATCGATACCGTCGCAGCCGCGAGCGAGCTCGCGAAGGCGAGCCAGGCGCTCACCGTGTCGCACACCGTGACGTCGCACGTCCTCGCGCTGCTCGATCCCTCGAAGTAACGCTCCACCCGCGCGGGGCCTCAACACGGGCCGAAGCGGGACGATTCACTAGTTGGGACCGACGAGCTCGGTCCTAACAAAAGAAAGCACAAAGGAACACAGCCATGATCTCCGTCCTTACCAACGTCGCATCGCTCAACGCTCAACGCAACCTCGCCGCGACCCAGTCATCGCTCGCGGGCTCGATCGGACGCTTGTCGTCCGGTATGCGTATCAACAGCGCTTCAGACGATGCCGCTGGCCTCGGTATCAGCGAGAGCCTCAAAGCCGACATCAAGTCGATGGCTCAAGCGCAACGCAACTCGAATGACGGCATCTCCATGTCGCAAGTTGCAGAAGGTGGAATGAACCAGATGCAGGGCATCGTCTCGCGTATGCGCGAGCTGTCCGTGCAGTCCTCCAACCAAACCCTCGGCTCGAACGAGCGCGGTTACATCCAGACCGAGTTCAAGCAACTCAGCCAGGAGATCGACCGGATCTCGAACGTGACCGACTTCGGCGGCCAGAAGCTGCTCGACGGGTCGGCCTCGGCTGGCCTGACCCTTCAGGTCGGCATCAACAACACGGCCGACGATCGCTTGACCTTCAAGATCACGAAGCTGTCGACCGGCACGCTCGGCAAGGCCTCGGCCGCTGCTCAGAGCATGGCGTCGACCAGTCTCTCGACTGCCACGAACGCTCAGAAGGCGATCACGGTGTTCGATACGGCGATCAAGCAGCTCTCGAGCGCTCGTGCAACGGTCGGTGCAACTCAGAACCGCCTCAACGTGACCATCAGCAACCTCTCCGTTTCGCAGGAGAACCTGTCGGCCGCGCAGTCGCGGATCTCGGACGTCGACGTGGCGTCTGAGACTGCCAACCTCACGAAGTCGCAGATCCTGAGCCAAGCCGGCCTGGCCGTGTTGGCGCAAGCGAACAAGATGCCGCAGTCGGCACTGTCGCTCCTCCAGGGCTAACCGCTCGCTGAGTAACTAGAAAGGCCGCGCGTCCCATGACTGCTGTAACGTTTGGCGGGTTGGCATCTGGCCTCGACACCGCTTCGCTGATCACCAAATTGGTGTCGGCGGAGAAGGCGAGCGAGAACCGCTACACCGCTCAGCAGACCGTGCTCGCCGGTCAAAAGAACATCGTCGACGCGCTGACGTCGTCGGTGTCGTCGCTCGGCTCCCTTGCAAGTGATCTAGCGTTGCCCTCGACGCTCCAGATGCGCACGGCGAGCTCGAGCGACTCCCATGTTTCCGTTGCGGTCTCCGGTACGGCGGCCGTGACAACTCACGACATTCGCGTGAACTCCATCGCGACCGCGCAGGTCGCCTCGTCGAACACCTACACGGGTGATTCCGCGGGTCTTGCCGGCTCGGGTACGCTTGCCATCACCAGCGGCGCGACCGCCGGTTCGATCAGTTACGACGCGACCGACACGCTGTCCTCGATCGCGACGAAGATCAACAATGCGAACGCAGGTGTCACGGCGTCCGTCCTGTTCGACGGCTCTGCCTATCGCTTGATGGTCGCATCGAAGAGCGCTGGCACTACGAACGCAGCGACGTTCACCGAGACTGGAGCTGGCCTCGGCCTCTCCAACGCCGCGAACGTCAAGGTCGCCGCGAAGGACGCGAGCCTCACCATCGATGGCGTGACCATCACGCGTAGCACGAACGTCATCACCGACGCGCTCGCCGGTACCACGATCACCGCCGTCTCGCCGCACGCCAGCACAGAGTCGGACTCGCAGATCACCGTCTCGAACGATGTCTCGAGCTTGACCGCGAAGCTGAAATCGTTCGTCACCTCGTTCAACTCGGTCGCGGGTGGCGTCGCGGGCCAGCTGACGTACAACGCGAGTACGAAGAACCAATCGGTCTTGTTCGGCGATTCGACGCTGCGCGGCCTTCAGACCTCGCTGAGCAAGTTCACGAGCCAGACGTTCGGCTCCACGACGATGACCGCCCTCGGGCTTTCGATGGACAAGGATGGCCTGCTCTCGCTCGACAGCGACAAGCTAGCTACCGCGCTGAGCTCGAATCCCGGCGCGATGACCGACCTGTTCGTCAGCGGTGGTCTCGCGACCTCGATCCACGGCCTGACGAACCTCTATTCCGAAGCCGGCGACGGGGTGCTCGTCACTAAGAGTACCGGCATGACGGATCGCAACACTCTGCTCCAGAGTCAGATCGACGAGATCGAGACCAACGCCTCAGCGTTGCAGACCCGACTCCAAGCGCAGTTCAGCGCGCTCGAGACCGCGATGTCGAAACTCCAGAGCCAGAGCTCCTACATCACCCAGATGCTGTCTTCTTCGTCCTCTGCCTGAGGTTACACATGAGTCATGGTGCTGCTGCCTACAAGCGCGTCGATCTCGAATCGGCGCCGAAGTATCAGATCGTAGATCGCTTGTACGAGCGGTTCGCGCGGGATGTCGAAGAGGCTCGCGCGGGTATCCTCGCAAAGGACATCCTCCGGAAGGCCAAAGCGCTCGACCACGCTCTGCTGATCACGGTGGAGCTCAAGGCCGCGCTCGATTTCGAGGCCTCTCCCGAGCTGTGCGCGAACCTCCAGGCGCTCTACGACTTCGTGATCGATCGCCTCAGCGAGGCGAACTCGAAGCTGCAGACCAAGCCGCTCGAGCAAGCGGCGAAGATCATGGGCGAGCTCGCCGATGCCTTCCGCCAGGCTCCGAAATGAGCTTGACCTGGTTCGAGCGCATGCGCGAGGCCACGCCCCCGCCGCCCGAAACCGACGACATCACCATGCTGCTCGCAGCGTGGGCGTCCGTCGTTTCGGCACGCCAAGCTCTCCTCGATGAAACCGATCGGCCACAGACGATCATGCCCGCAGATCGAGCGATCACGACGACGATCCTGGCGTGCGAACAGCTCTGGCGCACGGCGCTGCTGTCCGCGCGGCATCGTGTGGGTGCGCAGCGGATCCACATGCGCCAGGCGCACCGTTATCAACGGTCGCCAGGCGCGGCCGACTTGTAAACCATGAAGCGTGCGATCGCTCTGGTACTTCTCGGCTCCGCCGGGACCGCGTACGCGGATGCTTGGATGAGTGCCGAACTGCCGACGGCGGTCGCGGTCTCCGACGTGCAACAGGAGACCTTTCGCGCCGGGGCCATGCCCGCGGTCGGTGGATACCTCCAGCTCGACAGCTTCTTCTCCGTGGGTGCGCGCCTTCGCGCCGGCGTGCTTCGCGATGGCGGACATGCCGCGACGCTGGTCGGCGATAACCGCATGGATCCTTCGACAGGTGGGCTCGCCACGGCAGGCCTTGCCGCTCGCGTCACGTACAGTGGCGCGTACGTCGAGCTCGTCGCTGGCGGTGGCATCACGGGTAAGGACATGGTGCCGGCGTTCGAGATGGGCGCTGGCTACATCTTCGATTTCGAGCGCCTCGCGGTCGGGCCGTCGGTGCGCTACGTCCGGCTCGAAGCGACCGCGAGCGACGTCCTCGGCAGCGCGGACCTCGTCCTCGTGGGTGTCGATTTCCAATTCGGTCACGAGCATCGCCACCACGTCGTGCCGCACTTCGTGCGAACTGCAGCGCCGCCCCCGGTAATCCCGGCCGCGCTGGAGGCCAAACCGATCGTGCCGTTCGACAGCGACCGCGTCGTCGATCAGGCTGCATCGTGCGCCGACCTGCTCGAGTTCCTCGATGCCGATAGTGGCTGCGGTCCCGGAGCAGCCGTCGAAGTCATCGGCGATCGGATCATCCTCGACGATCGCGTGCTGTTCGACACCGACCATGCCCATGTCCATGCGGCCGGCCGCGAGATGATCAAGGCGATCGTCAAGGCCGCCGCGAAGCACCCCGAATGGCTCTCGATCACGATCGAAGGCCACGCCGACGTGCGCGGCAACGATGCATGGAACCAGGAGCTCAGCGAGCTCCGCGCCGAACGTACCCGCGATGCGATGGTGCGCGCCGGCTTCCCGATCGATCGGGTCCACACCGTCGGCTACGGCCGCACACGCCCGCGCGATCCGGGCACGACTCCCGAAGCACATCATCGTAACCGCCGCGTCGAGTTCGTCATCGATCGCGCCCCTCACCCGGTGGAGGCACCGTGAACCGTTACACCGCTATCATCACGGGCGTCGTCGCCGCCATCGTCGCGTCGCTCGCCTCGCTCGGAGGCTGCAGCTCTCTCGTCGGTGATCCGTGCGAGAGCGGCTATCACCTGGTCGAGGGTGCCTGCCAGGCCGGGCGCATCAACTCCGAGCCCGATGGCGGTGTCCATCAGGACACGGGGGTCACGATCGTCAACCCGCTAGACGGTGGCTCGCTCGTCACGATCGATGCGCCGGATGCCGCCGATGCCGCGGTTGCCGCCGATGCCAGCGTGCCTCCCGATGCCACCACGTGCGCGTTGCCGACGACGAAGTGCGGCCAGACGTGCGTACTGCTCGACAGTGATCCATTCAACTGTGGTTACTGTGGTCACGCGTGCCAGAGCGGCCTGTGCTCGGGAGGCTCGTGCGTCGGCGAGATCGCCGGCAACATCGTCGTGATCGGCCACGACTATCAGGCCGCCGATCCCGCGATGGATCGCCTCGTCGCGAACGGCGTCAGCCTCAACGCGAGTCCCTTCACGGACGTCGCGGTACGCGTCGGCTACTGGCGCGGCACGGCGACCCAAGAAGGCGGCAAGGCAGCGATCAGCCGCGGCCTCGCGCAGAGCGGCCGCAGCACCTCGCCCACGTCGGTCGCGACGGTCGATGCGAGCTCGCTCGCGCAACTCGATGCGATCGTGATCGAGCCCCAGGTCGGCGACGGCGCGGCCGCCGAGGCCGCAGGTGCCCAGGCCGCCGGTGCGCTCGCCGCATTCCTCGGCGCCGGTCATACGATCGTCGTGCTCGAGACCACGAGCGGCGTGTCCTATCGCTACCTCCATGGTGCGGGCCTCGCGGATCTCGCCCCGCCGGTCGACGCTTCGTTGACGCCCGTCACCGTGATCGCGCCCGCGGATGCGGTCGCTCAGGGCGTGGTCTCGCCGTACCTCGCGCAACCGAGCTCGGTTGGCTATCCAGGTGCGGCACACGTCGTCGTGGCCGATGGAGCGGGTGACGGCGTGGTCATCCACGCGTCCTACTGACGCTTCGGGAGCTGATCGTCATTCTCGACGACGGCCTACATGTCGCCCTACTTCTAACTGGGCAGAATCAGCCGCCCCGAACCTGGCGCGATGCTCGCAATAGCGATGGTCCGTGCTCCCCTACGGCCGTCAAACCATCGACGAAGCGGATATCGCCGCGGTCGTCGAGGTCCTGCGCTCGCCGTTTCTGACGGCGGGTCCGGTCGTCGCGAAGTTCGAAGAGGCGCTCGCGGCCAAGGTCGGGGCTCGCCACGCAAGTGTCTGTGCGAACGGCACTGCGGCGCTTCATCTGGTCTACGCCGCGCTCGGCATCACCGCCGGCGACGAGATCATCACGACCCCGATCACGTTCTCGGCCACCGCCGCGGCCGCGTACTACGTTGGCGCAACGGTCCGGTTCGCGGACGTCGATGCGGCTGGAAATCTCGACCCCGCGAGCGTCGAAGCGCTGATCACCCCGCGGACTCGCGCGATCGTGGCGGTCCATCTCGGTGGGATGCCGGTCGACCTCGAGGCTTTCCACTCGATCGCGCAACGCCATGGCATCGCGCTGATCGAAGATGCGTGTCACGCACTCGGCGCGACGTACCATGGCTCGCCGATCGGCTCGCGCAGCGATGCGACGGTCTTCAGCTTCCATCCCGTCAAGCACATCACCACCGGTGAAGGCGGCGGGATCGTCACCCCGAGCCCGACGCTCAAACACCGGATCGACAAGCTTCGCGCGCACGGTATCGAGCGCGACGCCACGCAGATGCAGTCCGCACCCGATGGCATGTGGGCCTACGAGGTCCAGGAGCTCGGCTGGAACTATCGGCTCTCGGATCTCTCCTGCGCACTCGGCCTCTCGCAGCTCGCGAAGCTCGATGGCTTCGTCACCCGCCGGCGCGCGATCGCGGCGCTCTACCGCACCGAGCTCGCGCGCGTCTTTCCGGACGGTGGCGTCACGCCGCCGCCCCGCTTCGCCGAGCGCGAGAGCTCGTATCACCTGTTCGCCGTCGCGATCGATTTCCCGCGCTTCCACACGACCCGCAAGGTCGTCACGGAGCGCCTCGCTGCGGCGGGTATCGGCACGCAAGTTCACTACATCCCGCTGCTCCAGCATCCGCTGCACGCGCAGCGCTGCCCCGATGAAGCCCGCCGCGCCCGTCCCGGCGCCGACCAGTACTACGCACGCACTCTCAGCATCCCGATGTTTCCCGCGATGACCGATGCCGATGTCGGTGAAGTCGTCGCCCAGCTCGCACGCGCCCTCCGAGAACAGCCATGACCAAATCGATCCTCGAAAACGCCACCACCACCGTCCTCGATGGCAAGTCCGTGCTCGTCACCGGTGGGACCGGGTCCTTCGGCCGCGCGTTCGTCGAGAAGGCGCTGACCTCGAAGGCGAAGAAGGTCATCATCTTCTCGCGCGACGAACAGAAGCACTACAACCTCGAGCGCCACTTCGGCGGCGACAAGCGGGTCCGCTTCTTCGTCGGTGACATCCGCGATCGCGATCGACTGCAGACCGCGCTGCGCGACGTCGACATCGTCGTCCACGCCGCCGCGATGAAGCACGTACCGATCTGCGAGTACAACCCGATCGAAGCGGTCCAGACCAACGTCAACGGCGCGCGCAACCTGATCGAAGCCGCGATGGCGAACGGGGTCGAGCGCGTGATCGCGCTGTCGACCGACAAGGCGGTCTCGCCGGCGAACCTCTACGGTGCGACGAAGCTGTGCATGGAGAAGCTGCTCACCGCCGCGAATGCCTACTCCGGCGATCGCGCGACGCGGTTCTCGCTCGTGCGCTACGGCAACGTGATGGGCTCGGCCGGCAGCGTCATCCCGCTGTTCCGCAACCAGATGAAGCAGGGCAAGCTCACGATCACCGACGCGCGCATGACGCGGTTCTGGATCGAGATGCCCGAGGCGGTCGCGCTCGTGTTGCGCGGCCTCGAGCTGATGCAGGGTGGTGAGATCTTCATTCCGAAGTTGCCGACCTCCGATATCGAGACGCTCGCCGAAGCCGTCGCCCCGGGGGTCGCACGCACGGTCGTGGGCATTCGCCCTGGCGAGAAGCTGCACGAAACCCTGATCTCCGTCGAAGAAGCGCGGCGCACGTCCGATATGGACGATTTGCTCGTGGTCTGGCCGGAGTTCTCGTTCCACTCGGCGACCCTGCAGAACGTTCGTGCCGGCACGCCCGTCCCCGAGAACTTCAATTACTCGAGCGATATCGCCGAACCTCGTATGGGTCTCGAAGAGACGCGTGAGAAGGTTGCGCGCGTCGCATGAGCACTCGCCGAGTCCTATTCCGTGCGGATGCTTCCCACGGCGGCGGATTCGGTCATGTCGCGCGGATCTGCGCGATCATCGAAGAGCTCCAGGATCGCGGGGACGAAGCGATTCCGATGTTCGGTGGTGATGCGCCCGCCCTCGCCGGCTGGTGCCAGTATCACGACCTCAATGCGCTGATCGGCGATTGGAGCTTTACCCAGATCGTCCAGGTCGTCGAGGCTCAGGGCATCCAGACCGTCGTGCTCGATGGCCCGGCGCTCGTCACGGACCTCGCGCCCAAGCTCGCAGAGCGGAAGATTCGCACGGTCATCATCGATGACAAGGGCTCGCTGAACTGGCCGGTCGCGGCGGTCATCAACCACAACAGCCACGCCGACAGCCTCAAGAACACGTACCCGAATGCGAAGAAGCGCCTGATGGGCCGGCGCTACATGATGCTGCGCAAGGAGATCCGGCGGTACACGCGCGGCTCGTGCCGGCCGATGAACATGTCGCGGCTGCGCGTGATCGTCACGTTCGGCGGCAGCGATCCTCCCGACGCCACATCGCGCACGCTGCGCCTGCTCCCCGACGATCGCCCGCTCGAGCTCGTCGTGATCGCCGGGCCTGCCTACGTCCACGACGATGCCCTGCTCGAGGCGGTCAAGCACGCCACCGACTCTGGCCACACCGTCGATCTGCGGCGATCGCCCGACGATCCGGGCTCGCTGTTCGTGAGCGCGGACGCCGCGATCTGTTCCGCGGGAGGCACGCTCGGCGAGCTCGCCTATCTCGGGTGCCCTGCCCTCGCCTACGCGATCGCGCCCGATCAGATCGTCCCCGCACGTCACCAGGTCCGCGCGGGCCTGATCTTTGGAGGTCGCACGTGGGCGGAGACCCCGGACGAGATGTTGCGCGCGGATTTCGAGACGTTCCTCATGGATGACCGCGGCCGTGCCACCCAGCGCCAGCGGGCGCTCGCGACTGCCGATAGTGACGGCGCGAAGCGCATCGTCGAAGAAGCGCTGTGATAATCATGATCCGTGGCCGACGTCGCTGACGCTGTAGCTACCCTCCCGGCGGGCGTCATCGTGCTCGATCCCGAGGGGACGGTCGTGTCGGCGAATCCGGCCGCGGTCGCTCTCGGCCTCGCAGTCGGCGCGCACTTCACGCCCGGAGCCGATCGGTTGCTCGGTGGTCGGATCATCGCGAGCACGACCTCGCCGGGCACCACGGTGGTCGCGCTGCACGACGTCACCGATCGCACGATCGCCGCGCGCCGTGCCGAGCTCGCCGAGCGCCGCCTCGAGTACCGCGGCACCGCCGGCTCGATCGCTCACCAGATCAACAACCCGCTCGGCATCATCAACATCCACGCCGAGCTCATCAAAGACGACCTCATCTCGCTCAAGGCGCGGCATCGCGACGACGCGAAGACCTACAACAACATCTCCGAGTCGCTCGACGAGCTCGAGGCCGCGGTCAGCGCGATCACCCAGATCACCGCGAACATGCGCGCGTTCGCGCAACCCATGCCGAGCGCGACGCACCAGCTCCGTCGCGCCATCGAGTGGGCCGTGCACACCGCCGCACCCGAGCTTCGGGACCGCGCGTTCGCGGTCACTGATGTTCAATTCGACGCTGCCGTCGCCCTGACCGAGCCCGACCTCGGCCGCATGCTCGTCCACCTCCTGCGCAACGCCGGCCACGCGATTCCCCCCGGCAATGCTCCACACCACCAGGTCACGATCACGACGCGCGCCGCGGCCACGCCGGGTCGCGCGATCGTCGAGGTCCGCGATACGGGTGCGGGCATTCCCGCGGCGATGCTCGCTACCATCTTCGAACCCTCGCTGTCGCAGCGCGACAGTGGTGTCCACGTCGGTCTCGGCCTCTGTGAATGCCGCGAGATCGCGCGCAGCGTCGGTGGCGACATTTCGCTCACCTCGGTCGTCGATGCCGGTACGATCGTCACGGTCGAGCTACCGATCCGCTCGTAGGAACGTCCCGTGTGATCGCCCGCCTAGTCGGGCACGCCCGGAAAGTACTTCATGTACGGCTCGGCCTCGCGCAGCGCGCGCGCGAAGCTCGGGCGCGCGATCAGCCGCTGGAGGTAGGCCGCCGTCCGCGGGTCTGGTCCTTCCTCGTCGACTGCGAAGCCTCGAAGACTGGCAGAAATCGGCGCTTCTGGGAGGAGGCGGCGGCGTGCGCACACTGGTCGACCGTCGAGCACGTTTCGATGAAAGATGGCGGCACACCCGTGTGGTGGGTCAAAGCGTGGGCACAAAAGGCGCCACTGAAGAGTCTCGAGAAGATCGATTTCGATCGCATCAGGGTCGAGCGGAAACGTCTCGACGCCCCATGGTTAGTCACCAAGGCGCCAGACAAGAGTCACTACGGCAGCGAGAAACTGCTGTGGGCCTTTCAGAAGGGACTGCCCGAAGGGGTGCGTTCCAAGCTGATACCCGAAGCGTTTGCCGCATTGCGGCCGTGATTGTCCGCGCCTTGCTTGTCGATCCGCTCTACGTCCCGGTCGCGTCGAAGTCGCGCTGGATCCAGAGCGGCATCGTGCGCTCGTGCTGCACGCGTGCGAGGCCGCGGAGCTGGTCGAGATCCATCGCCATGCAGGTCGTCGCGAGCGCGCGAAACGAGGCGTGCGCGGGCTCGCCGCGATCGGCGATCGTGCCGACGCCTGCCTTGAGCCCACCACCCAGCGTGGCCACGCGGCGCACCGCGGCCACGACCGGAGCGTGAACGTGGAGCTGCTCGTGGATCATCGTCGCGATCCGGTGAAAGACGCCGAGCTCCTTGTCGCCGTTGAGCTGGTTACCGACCAGCCCGACGCCGAAGCGGGCGAGCTGATCCTCGATCTGCGACGTGAGGTGCTCGTCCATCGGGCGCAGCACCGAGAGGAGCTGCGAGATGGTCCGCGACTTGGATTCTTGGCCGAGCGCGGAATCGATCATCGCTTCGCCGAGGTCGTCGGGGGCGAGCTTGCGTACGACACGATGGACGCACGCCTTCATCAGCGCGTACGCGTTGTGAAGCGAGGGGAGCTGGGGCGTGACGACGAACAGCTTGATGTCCGCGACCGCGACGAGATCGACGACGTTGAACGAGGTGCCGGCACCGACGTCGAGGATCACGACATCGGTGTCGAGCTTCGCGATGCCCTTGATCAGGCGCGCCTTGTCGGCGGCGCTGAGGTTCGCCGCACCGGGCCGCGACGTCCCGGGGATCAACGAGACGGTCGGCAGCGCGACGCCGACCCGCGCCTCCTCGAGCGACGCGATCCGGTTGTCGAAGAAGTCGGCGAGGCTGCACGCCGGGCGGATCACGCCGAGCATCGTGTGCAGGTTCGCCGCGCCGAGATCGGCGTCGAGGAGGACCACGCGGTGACCCGAGCGACCGATCGCGAGCGCGAGGTTCGCGGCGATCGTCGACTTGCCGACCCCGCCTTTACCACCCGCGACTGCGACGATACGAGGGACCGGCTTCTTACGCTGCTTCATGGGCTCGCTCGATCGCGTCGAGGTTCGTGGAGGCACCAGCGAGGAGCGGCTCGAGGACGTCGAGGACACCGATCAGCTTGTCGAACAGGTTCGCGGAGGCCGCGAGGTACTTGTCGCTCGAGGCGCTGTGCAGGGCGATCGAGTGCGCGGACTCGATCTCGTGCTGCGCGAGCAGCGACACGAACGGGAACGGCTGTAGCGCCGACATCAGTGACCGCTCGGTCTTCTGGAGCTTCATCTCTTCGCGACCGCCGGTGCGCGCGAGGCGGCGCGCGCGCACGGCGTGATAGCGAATGCTCTTGAGGCCGCGGCGGAAGGTACGGAGGTGAGCGGCGAGCTGACTCGAGCGCACGAAGCCAGCGCTGGCGACGGCCTCGTCGAGCAGCGCGGCGGTGGGTACGCGCTCGTCGAAGGTCGCGAGGAGCTCGGAGAGGGGGCGGTGATCCATGCCCGGGATGAACGCGCCGCCCTCGGTGCAGTTGTAGACGCTGAGCCCGGTCTCCTTGTTGACCACGCGCATCAGATCGACGAACCAGCGATGGAACATCGAGAACATGAAGCTCGAGGGGACCTCGCCGCCGTGCCAGCCCGGCAGCATGATCGAACGCTCGTGCGGCGCGGATGGACCACCCGCGGCCTTCATCTTGGTGAAGCCCTTGCTCCACCCCTTGACCTCGAGGTGACCGTTGTCGTCGGTCCTCGCGTGAACGTCACCATCGACCGAGGTCTTGACGTAGTACTCGCCGCCCGGGAACGAGAGATCGAGACCGACGAACACGATCGGGTCGCAACCCCAGCGGAGTGCGAGCGAGAAGGCGGACGTGGCCACCGAGCCACCACCTGGTGCGCGCGCTTCTTCGCCGACACCGTCGAAGATCCAGTCGTCGATCGCGGAGTTCGCGGACAGCGTGAGGAAGCGAGCGGCGGGCAGCTCGAACAAGGCCGGATGGCAGGTCACGGCGTTGACGAGCGTCATCTTCGAGACATCGCAGCCAGCGAAGTGATAGCGGACGTCTTGTGGATCGACCGTGATGACGACATCGGGCGTGAGGCCCGCGGCGACGACCGGCTTGAGCGAGTGCGAGAAGCACGCGAGCACGGCCTTGCCATCGAGGGCGCGCAGCTGATCGATGTTCTTCGCGAGGGACGGGCCCGGTGCGACGATGATCATCGGGCGATCTGCGAACTTGCCGTCGAGCGAGGCGATCGAGGGCCACTTCGCGACGAACGGCAGGTTCGCCGCCGCCTGGTCGAGCCACGTGCGCGAGAACGTCTGGACCGTGTTGCGGTGGATCCGCATATCGGAGAGCGCGGCGCGCACGAGCTCGGTGATCGTGTCGACCTCCTGGAGGTCGACACCGAGCGAGACCTTCACGAGGAACCGCGTGGGGGCGTTCGGGATCATGGTCCGGATCGCGGTCACGATCTCGGGATGGCTCATCGTCGCGATCGAGCCTTCGGGCGCGCCGCCCTCGTGGATGACGATCCGGCGCTGACCGAGGTCGCGCAGCAACTCGGCCACCGGTTCGAGGCCCGAGCCGACGAGGATCACCGCATCGAGCTCGGTGTCCCAGACCTCGGGGAGCATGTAATCGGCGAGCACGGCCACGCCGACCGGCGAGCGGAGCAGCGTCGCATCGGGTGGCACACTCCTCGCGAGCCAGGACGCCATCATGGCTTCGGCCGTGCGCGCGTTGACGAGGGCCTGCGTCACGTCCTCGAGCGCCGCGACCACCGCCGGGTTCGCTTCGAGCCGGACCGGTGCTTCGACGCGCGCGAGCGTGGAGCGGACGCGGCGGAGCTCGAACATCGTCGCGACGCCACCGAGGACATCGTCGGCTTCGATCGCGCGGGCAAGAGAGCCGCCGAGCTCGCCGAGATCCGCGAGCAGCACGCGCCAGGTATCGAGGAGCTCAAGCGACATGGCTGTCCTGCCAGTTCTTCTGCGCGATGTGGCTATTCAACTTCACGAGCTCGGGTTGCGCGCGCACGAATTCGACGACCTCTCGATAGGGTCGAAGCGTGCGCCCGAGATCGAGGCTCTCGTAGAGAGCGCGGACGAGCGCGAGGTCTTCCTCGGTATCGACGGTCCAGCGTAGATCGCTGTCGTCGGTTTCGCTGGTGATGTGCGAGAGCGCGAACTCGCCCGGCTTCTCCATCACGTAGGCCGTGACGTGCTCGCGCGCCGCCTGCGAAGTCGCCTGGCGAAAGATCTTCTCGAGGGTCTCGAGATAGAAGACTTCGGTATCGAGCCCGCGGGGATACGTGCGGACGTGGACGTTCGAGGCGTAGTCGACCGGCGCCGAGCGCAGGCCGTTGACGACGCGGTCGACGGTTTCAGGATCGAGCAGCGGGCAGTCCGAGGTCACGCGCACGACCGCGCCCGCCGAGAACCTGCGCGCGGCACCGATGTACCGCTCGAGCACGTCGGTCTCTGACCCGCGCCAGACCAGCGCGCCGAGGCGCGTGGCTTCCTGCACGATCGGATCGTCGGTCTCCTTGGTGGTCGTCGCGATCACGATGTCGTCGATCGTCCGCGCGGCGCGCAGCCGCTCCACCACGCGCGCGAGCATCGTGTCGCCAGCGAGATCCTGGAGGACCTTCCCGGGCAACCGGCTCGAGCCGAGGCGTGCTTGAACGATGGCGACGATCCGCATGACTAGACCTTCTCGAACAAGTGGGCGGTGCAGTCGTCGTAGCCCTCGAGCGAGGAGAGCTCGAGGCGACGCAGCAACTTCAACGATGGATACGCCGCTTGCCAGATGCCGCCGTGATCGCGCTTCCACAACGAGTCCGCATTGCCGCGGTACTTGATCTCCTGCTCGGCCGGCGCGTCGTACTCGATCGCGACGATGTAACGACGCGAGACGCGATAGATCTCCGCCATCGCCTTCGCGATGTCAGCGGGCGCGATGTGGATCAACACGCCGCTCGTGAACGCGAGATCGGCGAAGCCATCCTTGAACGGCAGATCGAACGCCGTCGCACACATCACGTTGTATTCGGGGTTGCGCGCGCGTGCGCGCTCGACCGCGTACGGCTGCGGCTCGACCGCATAGAGCTCCTGCACGCCGAGCTCGCGGAGATAGGTCAGGTTCCAACCGACGTTGCAGCCGACCTCGATCGCTCGCGTGGGGACGATGCCACCGAGCAGGCGCTGCCACGACAGCACGCGCTCCGGCTTCGCGACGTCATTGCGATCGGTATACGAGCGACCGAATTCCGAGCGCCAGAGCGCGAGTTGCGACGAGTTCTGCATCAGGGTCTCCATTGGTACGTGACGACGCGATCTGCGTGCTCGCTCGCGTTTTGGTTGACGACGAAGCCACACGCCTCGAAGGCGGCTCGGCTCGGTTGGTTATCTTCGCGGACCTGCGCGGTGACCGGTCGCGCCCAGGCGGCGCACGCGGCCGCGATCGCGCGCTTGCCGATGCCCTTGCCGCGCGCGGATCTGGCGAGCGCGATCGAGATCCGGCCGCCATCGATCCGCACCGAGCCGCATGCGAACCCCGCGACCTCGATGATCCAGAACGCGCCCGCAGGGACGCGCGTGACGAACCACTGCGTGTGCCGATCGAGCTCGACGACGGTCGGATCGTTCGAGACCGCACGGACGTCGGGAGCAAAGTTCCACTCCCAGACGCGCTCGCAATCGTCGAGCGTCACGGCACGGAGCGCGATCACGCGATCAGCTCCCACGCGAGCGGCGTGCCGCGCACGATCTTGGTCCTGGCGTGGCTCGCGAGCACCCGCGGCAGCTCGCGCGGCGCGAGTCCGTGACCGGGGCGGATCGAGCGCACGTTCGTGCGCGTGAACGGTTCACCGACGTCGATGTCGGCCGCCGCATAGAGCGAGCGACGGAACTTGCGCGAGCCCGCCTCGGCGACGGGCCGGTTCGACGAACCATCGCCGAGCGCGGACCAGGCCGCCTTGCAGCCACTCGCGACCTGCGCGAACTCGTGCGGCTCGAGCGAGAACCCCGCGTCGGGTCCACCGTCGGCGCACGCGAGGGTGAGATGTTTTTCGACCATCATCGCGCCGCGGGCGACGGCGGCGATCGGGACGGTCGAACCCGGTGAATGGTCCGAGATGCCTACTTCGTCGGCCCACTGATGGAGCGCGTCGAGCCGGCGTAGGTTGATCTGATCGATCGGGGTCGGATAGCCCGACACGCAGTGCAGCAGCACGATACCGCTGGCACCGTGGCTGCGGGCGACCTCGCACGCCTCGGCGATCTCGGCGTCCGAGGCCATGCCGGTCGACATGATGATCGGCTTTCTGGTCTTCGCGGCCGCCGCGATCAGCTCGAGATCGACGAGCTCGAACGAAGCGATCTTGAAGGTCGGCGCACCGAGACGATCCAGACGCTCGACCGATTCTTCGTCGAACGGGGTCGAGAACACGACGAGGCCGCGTTGCGCGCCATGCGCGAACAGCTCGGCGTGCCACTCCCATGGAGTCTGCGCCTCGCCGTAGAGGTCCCACAGGTTGCGGCCCTGCCAGGGGCCATCGTGGATCGCGAAGTCGCCTTCGCGCAGCTCGAGCGTCATCGCGCTCGGCGTGAACGTCTGCAGCTTGATCGCATCGCAGCCAGCATCGGCTGCAGCGTCGATGATCGCGTGTGCACGCGCGAGGCTGCCGAGGTGATTGGCCGAGAGCTCGGCGACGATGAAGGGCGCGTGGCCTTTACCGATCGGCCGGCCCCCTGTGGGTGTGTCGATGATCATTGGACCATGAACTCCTCGAAGAACATCCGGCGAATCTTGTGCTCGCCGACGACGGCCTCCATCTTCTTCATCAGCGCATCGCGGATGGTGTCCTTCGCGGTCGCGCCGAGCGTGTCCTTGACGTGGAGCCCCGAGAGATAGCCGAGCACCTCGTCGCGCAGGACCTGCTTGCTCTTCTCGATCGACTCGGCATCGTGCGGGCCGACCAGCTCGAGCTGGACCTTCATCTTGAGGTAGCGCGCGTTGCCAGGCTCGTCGAGGTTGACGACGAAGGGCTCGAGGGGAAGGACCGGACCCGTGATCTCCTTGCCCGATTTCTCTTCGTGGTGCTCGGGCGCGGTCGCGGCCGCGGCCGGCGACGCCGTCATGATCTTGAAGGCACCGAAGCCACTCGCACCGAGGTTGAGCACCAGCAGCGCCATCACGATCGGCGAGGTGCCACCCTGCTTTTTGGGTTTGGCCGCAGCAGCATGCTCGTCTGCTGGTGCTTCTTCTGGCGGTGCGTCACTCATACGGTCCCCTTAGAGCAACGGTCGTGCCGCGCCATCTCATCGTGATCACTCGATCCGGCTCGCACGTACGACGTCAAAACTGTCGGCATCACGTCGCCAACCTGAGGAACCGCACCGCATCCGCGTTGCACACATCGGGGACGACGTAGACCCCTTCGTCATCCCGGCTGACATTCGTCAGCCCCGGGTGGTCTTGTTCGAGCTCGCGATAGAACACCTCGCGGCGGACCACGGCTTCGTGATCGGCGGCAACCAGGGCGAGCTCGCGATGTCGGGACACCGCATCGTCGACGACCGAGCGCATCTTGCTCGCATCGAACGGCTTCTGGACGTAGCGAAAGATCTCGCCGCGGTTGATCGCGTCGACCGCGGTCTCGAGCGCCTGCATGCCGGTCATCAGGATCCGGACCGCGGCAGGCTGCTGGCGGCGCGCATGCGAGAGCAGCTCGGCACCGTTCATCCGCGGCATCTCGTAGTCCGAGACCACGACCGCGACGTCGCGCGTCGAGAGCCAATCGAGCGCCTCGTACGCGTCGGTGGTCGCCAAGACGTGCACGTCGAGCTGCTTGAGCACCTTCACCGCGGCCGCGAGCACGCCGGCGTTGTCGTCGACGACCACCACGATCGGCTGGGTCACTTGCTCATCTTCACGAGGCACGGCGATTCTCCTGGGTAACGAGCCACGCCACGCGATCGAGCTCGGCGGCGAACGCGGCCATGCTCGGAAAGCGATGCGCCGGCGATTTGGCGAGGCAGCGCGAGAGCAGCTTGTCGAGCTCGATCGGCACCGGACCGTACGGGCTGATCAGCTCGGGCACGGGCTCGGAGATGTGCTGCCTGCACAGCGTGCGCAGATCCGGCGCGTGGAAGGGCGTGATGCCCGCGATCATCTCGAAGATCACGATGCCGAGCGCGTACTGGTCGCACGCCTCGGTCGCGGCGCGGCCGAGCAGGCGCTCCGGCGCGACATAGCGCGGCGTGCCCATGACATGGGTCGCCGTCTCGTCGACGACCTGGGTCTCGAGCAGCTCGGCAAGCCCGAAATCGACGAGCTTGACGTCGTCCCCGCAGACCAGGATGTTCGAAGGCGTGACATCCGCGTGGATGACCCCTGCATCGTGCGCGGCGCACAGCGCATCGCAGAGCTTCTTCGCGAGGTCGAGCGCGCGCGGCGGCGAGATCGGGCCCTTCGCATCGATCCGGTCACCGAGGCTCTCGCCGCCGAGCAGCTCCATCACGAAGTACGGGCGGCCATCGGCGAGATAGCCGAAGTCGAACACGTCGATGATGTTCGGGTGCCGGATCCGCGAGGCGGCGCGCGCTTCACGCACGAACCGATCGATGCTGCGCGGATCGCGCTGCAGCACTTCGGAGTGCAGGACCTTGAGCGCGTACGGGCGACCGAGCGTGATGTGATCGACGCGGTACACCCGGCCCATTCCGCCCGAGCCGAGGCGCTCGACGACGCGAAAGTGATCGACGATGTCGCCAACCTTGAGGTTGCGATAGCGCTCTTGCTGCTGGCCGCGCGTGCCGCGCTGGAACATCAGCTCGGCGCGGGGCCGGATGCCAGGGCGCACCATCACGACGAGCTCGTAGGTGTGCTCGCCGCGGCGGACCTTGGCAGCGCCCGTGGTCGGCTTCGCCGAGGTCAGGTCGACCTCCGCGATCATCGCGAGGCGCTGGATCACCGCGATGGCGACCTCTTCGTCGATCGTCGTGGTCGAGATGACCTTCGCGCGACGCTCGACGGAGATCATGTAACAGCTCTCCGCTAGAGGAACGGGATCGATCCAGACGCGATCTGCATCCGCGCCTACGGCGGCATGAAGAATCGCGTCAGCCAGGTCCACGATATCGACCACGGAAGCCACCATCAGAAGGGGTAGTCGACCAACCGCAGGTCTCATCTAGTGTCGGCAGGGTTGACGGCGCCGCTCCATCGAAGACGCGTGCCAACTCGGCCAGGCCCGTGAATTCACGGAAGGGACGGGCGGCACGGCGCTCGCAACAACGCACCGCGTGGCGAACCCAGCTGTGCCCCTCCAGATCGACGGCGTTGTGCAACAACCCGTCGAGGCGCGCGCCACGGTGTCGGGCGTGCACACGCTCGCTCCCACGGGCGCGCGCATCCTGATCGTCGACGATAACCCGCGCGTGCGTCGCTCGACTGCAGCCGCCCTTTCGCGGATCGGTTTCCATGTCATGACGGCCGAGGACGGAGCTCCCGCGATCAGCCTCGCCGAGACGACCGCACCCGACCTCGCGCTCGTCGATTTCGAGATGCCCACTCCCGGCATCGTCGTCGTCAAACGCCTCAAGGAGCTCTACGGTAATGCCGTGTGGGTGGCGGTGCTCTCCGGGGAAGACTCCGACGAGATGCGCAGCGCCTGCTTCGATGCAGGTGCCGATGACGTCATCGCGAAGCCCGCACCGATTCCGGAGCTTCACCGCCGGATGGTGGCGGCCGCCCGGACCCAGCGCGCCTTCGTAGATTCTCGTATCGCGCGCGAACGTACCGATCGCTTGCTCGCCTATGGGGCAGAAGCCGCCGCGATGCTCGCGCACGACCTCAATAACGGCCTCGCGGTCGCGCTCTGCAACATGGACTACCTCGAGTCCACCGCGGTGGAGGCCCTCGATACGGATCAGTCGCAGGCGCTGACCTCGACGCGTAACGCGCTCCGCCGGATGTCAGGCCTCGTCGCGAACTTCGTCGATATCGCGCGGTTCGAAGACGCCGCGGTCAAGCCACACTGCACGCTCAATCATGTCAAGGGCCTACTCGAGAGCGTGATCGAAGTTCACGCGGTCGGTTGCAAGGTCGCCGTGACGATCGAGTGCGAACCCGAGCTGACCGGCTGGTTCGACGTCGCGCTGATCGAGCGCGTCCTCCACAACCTCGTCGGCAACGCGGTCCGCTATTGCCAGTCGGACGGCCAGATCCGGGTGTCTGCAACCCGCGCCGATCTGGCCGACCCTCAGAGTGTGGATATCGGCGTCTTCAACAATGGTCCCGAAATTCCGCCCGAGGTTCAGGGGAATTTATTTGGCAAGTATTCGAAGGGTACGAACGGCAAACGTGGATTCGGTTTGTACTTTTGCCGCTTGGCCTGCGAGGCGCACAACGGACGGATCGTGTATCGTGGCACGAGCGATGGGCCGACGTTTTTCGTTAGGTTGCCCGGCCGAGGTTAGGTTCTCGCGGTGAGCAGCCGGTGAGCAAAGTGGACCCCGTCAAGGTCCTGATCATCGACGATGATCAGGCGATGATCAGCGCTATCTCGAGCGCCATCACGCGCAAGCTCGAAGGCGAGCACGTCGAGATCGAGACCGCGCCCGATGGTGTGACGATCCTCTACAAGCTCGAGCAGCGCCAGGCGCCGTGGGACGTCGTGCTGCTCGATGTCGACCTGCCCGGCATTTCGGGCCCTCGCCTGCTCGATCAATTTCGCGAGAGCGGCGCGACGGCGTCGGTGATCATGTTGTCCGCGGATGCCAGCGCCACCACCGCCGCGGCCTGCATGCGCGCCGGGGCCTTTCACTACCTCACCAAGCCGTTCAAACCGGTCGAGCTCGTCGACAGCGTGGTCTCGGCCGCGCGTCATTCGCGCCTCCGCCGATCGCTCGTCCTGCCGAGGACGATCACCGAGACCAACACCAAGATCGTCGGCAGCTCGGTGCCGATGCGCCAGCTCCGCGCGGCGATCGAGCGCGTCGCCGAGCAAGGCGTCTCGGTCTTGATCCAGGGCGAGAGCGGCACCGGTAAGGAGCTCGTCGCGCAGGCGGTCCACGATCGCAGCGCGCGCAAGCACAAGCCGTTCGTCGCCGTGAACTGCGGCGCGATTCCCGAGAGCCTGATCGATAGCGAGCTGTTCGGTCACGCGAAGGGCTCGTTCACGGGCGCCCTCACCGATCGCGCCGGCTTCTTCGTCGAAGCCGAGGGCGGCACGATCTTCCTCGACGAGATCGGTGACATGCCGCTCGCGGTGCAGGCGCGCCTGCTCCGCGTGCTCCAGGAGCAAGAGGTCCGTCCGGTCGGCTCGTCCAGCACGAAGAAGGTCGACGTCCGCGTGATCGCCGCGTCGCACGTCGATCTGAACCACGCCGCCGAGCAAGGCAAGTTCAGGAAGGACCTGTACTACCGCCTCAACGTCGTCGTGCTGACGATTCCGCCGCTGCGCGAGCGGCTCGAGGATCTTCCTGACCTCGCCGCGCGCTTCATGCAGGCGCACGCGGGCGGCGCTCCGATCACGGTCAATTCATCCGCGCTCGACGCGATGATGAACTACACGTGGCCCGGCAACGTGCGCGAGCTGCAGAACTGCCTGATCAGCGCGATCGCGATGCGGACCGGCGACATCATCGGCGTCGAGTCACTCCCGCCGCACATCCGCAAGGTCCGCGGCTCGATGCCGATTCCACTCCCGGAGCTCGAGGGTGACGAGCAGCTCTCGCTCGTCGAAGCAAAGCGCCGGGTCAGCCAGGCATTCGAGCGCGACTACCTCCAGCAGATCATGCAGCGCGCGCAGGGCTCGGTCGCGGAAGCCGCGCGCATGGCGGGTATCGATCGCACGAACTTTCGCCGGCTGCTGCAGCGCCACAACATCGACCCGCTCAGCTTCAAGTAGCGCGTCACTCGGACTCGGGTGGTGCCGCCCACCTATGGTGATGACGCCAGGGTCGCTCGACCTCGACGCACTGCTTTACAGGCAGTGCGTTGAAGCGCTACGCCGCGTACTTGCGGAGCTTCTCGACGAGCGTGGTGCGGTTGAGGCCGAGGAGCGCGGCGGCTTCCGTGCGGTTGCCGTTCGCCTTCGAGAGTGCGCGGTCGATCAGCTTGCGCTCGACAGCTTCGAGCGCGCTGCGCAGATCGAGGGTCGAATCGTCGAGGACGGGCGCTTCCATCTTCGGAATCGGGCCCGAGCCTTCGGCGGTCACCACGAGGGCGACCGGCTGCGTGCTGAGGCGAGCCACGCGCGACGACGAGGTCGGGAGCGAGAGATCGCCTTCACAGATTTGCGTGCCGCGAGCGAGGAGGGCCGCGCGCTCGATCTTGTGGGCGAGCTCGCGAACGTTGCCCGGCCAGCTGTAGCTGCGAATCGCGGCGCGTGCCGACGGCTCGAGGGTCATCAGCTCGCGTCCACTGCGCTCGCACATGCGGACGAGCGTGAGGTCGACGATGATGTCGAAGTCATCGCCACGGTCACGCAGCGCGGGGAGGTGGAGCGGGACGACCGAGAGGCGGAAGTAGAGGTCCGCGCGGACCGTGCCTTCGGCGACCATCTGCTCGAGGTTGCGGTGCGTCGCGGCGACGATGCGGACGTCGATGGCGGTGTCGCTATCGGCGCCGACCGGGCACACGACGCGCTCTTCGAGCACGCGGAGCAACTTCGCTTGTGCCGAGAGCGGCAGGTCACCGATCTCGTCGAGGAACAGCGTGCCGCCTTGTGCCGAGAGGAAGCGACCCGCGCGCGCGGTCATCGCACCGGTGAAGGCGCCCTTCACGTGGCCGAACAGCTCGGCTTCGATGAGCGTCTCGGGGAGCGCTGCGCAGTTGACCGGGATGAACGGCTTCGCGCGGCGGTTCGAGGCGCGATGAGCGGCGCGGGCGAACAGCTCTTTTCCCGATCCGGTCTCGCCGGTGATCAGGATCGAGCAGTCGGTGTTCGCGACGCGCCGGATGGTGTCGAGAGCTTCGACAATCTCCACCGACTCGCCGACGATTTCCGAAGCAAACTGCCGGCGCCAGGTTTTGAGCTCGCTCATCGTGATTGTTTCGTAGTGCTACTAGCGGGCCAACGGTTTGATCGACGGATCGCAGGGAGACTCACATTCACTCACGCTGCTGATCACAACGGCTTGGCGGATCCAGCGTTAGCCGGCACGTACCCCAGCGAGATACCCTGACGGGGTACGCGATCACCCTGCGGTAAAAACTTGGTGTGCGATCACACAGAAAGATTCACGTTGCAGGATGTAGGAGCTTTTGATTTCGCTCACTTAGATATCCCACCTGCGCGCTGATCCTGCGCCTCGTCGTTCGTCATCAAGATCCGGATCGGCTCCTTCACGGCGCCCTTCGCGAAGTGACGAGCGCGTTCGAGGAAGCTCGGCGTGATCGAGTAGCCGCGCGACACGAGCAGCGCGCCGTTCAAGAAGATGTCCTCGGCGATGACCATGCCCGAGCGCAGGCCCGCGAGCGGGAGCTCGGCGATGAACAAGCTCGAGGTCGCGCGCCCGATGATCTTCTCGAGCATGTCGAGCAGCTGCACCGAGTGACCCGGCTTGGTGCGCAGCAGCTTGACCATGCGCATGCCGGCAACTCCGGAGGTCTCGATCGCGTCTGCCTCGTTCGCGAGGCGAAGGATCGCACCCGCGAGCTCGGTCTTGCCTCCGCCCGCCACCCCACTCCACGCGGACTGCCGCGCGGCGACGTCGAGGATCGCGCGGATCGGCTCGAGCCGCGGGATGTGCGACAGGATCTGTTCGGTCATCGCAGGCATCTTCGCGACCTGCTTCTGTTCGTCCTCGCTCAGCACGTGACCGGCGTGGAGCTTGGTGAGGGTCTCCGCCGACAACGACATGTAGCCGAGGTGCTGGAGCGAGACCGCCATCTCGAGCTGCCACGCATCCGGGAGTGCCGCGAGCTCGGCGATCTGATTCGCGCGGCGCTTCACGCGCGTCGCGCGACCGAACGTGAGCGGAGCCGCCAGCGCGAGGATATCGACCAGCGCGGCGACCGCACCGCGGAGCGTCTCCTGGAGGAGCACGCGCTCGGACGAGCACAACCGATGGTGCGCGACGGCGGCCTGGAGCGCGGCGAGCAACGGATCGCGATCGCACGGCTTGGTCAGGAAGCGGAAGATCTGGCCTTCATTGACCGCGCTGATCGCGCTCGCCATGTCGGTCTGGCCCGTGAGCAAGATGCGCGTGATCTCCGGATAGAGCTCGCGGCAGCGCGTGAGCACCGCCGCGCCGTTCATCTTCGGCATGCGCATGTCGCACACGATCACGACGATGTCGGGCGTCGCCTCGAGGATCGCCATCGCTTGCTCGCCGTTCGCGGCGCCCAGGATGTCGTACTCGCGGCGCAGGTTGAGCTGCATGCCCGCGAGCACGTTCGGCTCGTCGTCGACGCACAGGATCTTTAGTTTGGTCGACATCAGGACTCCGGTCTCGCGAGCTCGAGCCAGCGTTCGAGCTCGCTGGCAAAGCCGCTCTCGTGGAGGAATTCGAGATCGACGGGAGTCGGATGGTCCTCACCCGCCAAGGCATCGGCGACGTGCACCGCGGCGACCACCTCGGCGAGCTCGCCGGTGCATCCGCGCGGTTCGTGGTGCGCGGCGACCGCGTCGACGATGATCTGCGGCAAGCCCCACATCTGGAGCAAGCACGCCCCGACCCGCGCGTGATCGGCGCCGAAGTGACGGCGCTCGGCGACCCACACGGATTCACCGCTCGCGAGGCTTTCCTTCGCCATCGCGGCGTAGTCATTCGGGAGGCCGAGCGCGAGCACGAGCCGGCCGACATCGTGGAGGAGCGCGGTGACGAACGCGATATCCGCGAGCGCAGGGTTGCGCACGTAGCGACGTGCGAGGCCCGCGGCGCGCAACGCGACATCCTGCATCCGTTCGAGCGAGAACGGGAGTGGCGGGCCCGATGGCGGCGCGTAGATCGAGGTCGACAGCGCGATCGCGCGGAGCAGCTCGAGCCCGAGGTAGTGGATCGCGCGAGGTAGCGACGTGGTCTCGGCTTCGCCGAATGCGGCGGAGTTCGCGATCTGCATCACCTTCGCGGCGAACGCCGTATCGGTCGAGATCGCGCGGCTGACCTCGTCGAGGCTCGTGCGCGGATCGTCCGCGAGCTTGGTGAGGGTGGAGTACAGGCGCGGCGGTGAGGGCAGCTTGTCGACCCGACCGATCAGCGCGCGGAGCGCCGGGTCGTCCGTGAACGTGGAGACCTTGAGACAGCGGTCGATCGCGGTGCGCAGCGTCTTGGGATCGCACGGCTTGGCGAGGAACACGTGCATCGCGGGCAGCACGCGCAGCATCGCTTCGCGCTCGGCATGGCCCGAGAGCACGATCCGGCAGGTCGAGGGCCACCGCTCCTGGACCATCTGGAGCAACTGCGCACCGTCGATCTTGGGCATCCGCATGTCGGTGACGACGACATGGAACTGCGAGGTCTCGAGCTGCTCGATCGCTTGCTCGCCACCGAGGGCGAACACCATCTCCCAATCCTTGCGCTGGCGATGCAGCAGCGAACGCAAGCCCGACAGGATGGACGGCTCGTCATCGACGAACAGGATCCGCATCTTCTCTGGCGCGACTTCGATCATGCTGCCTCTCGCACGTGCTGCTGGATCGGGAGGGTGACGAAGAATGTCGTGCCCTTCCCCATCACGCTGTCGAACGTCAACTTGCCGTGGTGCTTGTCGACGACGATCGAGTGGGCGATCGCGAGGCCCTGGCCGGTCCCGACGCCGACCTCCTTGGTCGTGAAGAACGGATCGAAGATCCGATCGCGAATCTCGGCCGGGATGCCGGTGCCGGAATCGGTGATCGCGATCTCGACACACTCGTCGACGATCCGGGTCGCGATCTTGATCGTGCCGCGCTGCGCGGTATTCAGGTTGCTGGCGGCGATCGCGTGGGACGCGTTGACGACGAGGTTTAGGACGACCTGATTGATCTCGCCGATGTGGCACTCGATCTCGGGCAGGTCCGCGAACGTGGTCTCGATGTCGGCGATGTAGCGGTACTCGCTCGAGGCGACGGTCAACGTGCTCTCGATCGCGCTGTTGAGATCCGCAGGCGTCATCTCCGGTTGATCGGGATGCGAGAACGCCTTGATCGACCGGACGATCGCCGCGACGCGCTCGATTCCCTGCACCGCACGCCCGATCGCCTCGGGCATCGCGGTCTGGAGGAACGGGAGATCGATGGCCGCTTCGGCCTCGTTCGCTTCACGCGCGAGCGCGGTCTCCCCACGATCGCCCGAGAGCTGCTCGATCGCTGCACGCTGGTGCTTGCCGACTACCAACATCACGTCTTCGACTGCGGTCTGCAAGAACCGGACACTGTCGTTGACGAACTGGATCGGGGTGTTGATCTCGTGCGCGACTCCCGCGGCAAGTCGGCCCACCGACTCGAGCTTTTGCGCGTGACGGAGCTCGTGTTCGAGGTTCGTCTGCTTCGTGATGTCGATCGCGACACCGTGGACACGGTCGTGAGTTTTGGCACTCGCGACGACCCGGAGATGGACGGTCTGACGGTTCGGATCGATCACCCGGTAGTCGAACCCGGCGGCCTTGAGCATGCCGCCGCTGAGCGCCTCGAGCGTCGTCCGCACCCGCATCGCATCATCCGGATGCATCGCGCCTCCGAACAGCACGTCGCCTTCGAGCGGCACGTGGAGGATGCGTTCGGCCTGGGGCGCGATGTAGGCGAGCTCCCTGGTCGAGATCACGTACTCGAACGGGACCGCCTCGATGTTCTCGACGAGCGCGCGGAACCGATCCTTCGCTTCGGCGAGCGCACGGGTCCGGTGCTCGACCTTCTTCTCGATGCTGATGTTGTTCGCTTCGAGCTCGTCGATGAACTTCGAGGTCTCGCGCATCTCCTGCAGGTTGCGACCGATCCCGAGGATCAGCATCGCGTCCTCGAACACGACCCAGAGCGCGTGCTCGACGAACGTCCACCACTGCGGATCGCTGACCCCGTACACGGTCGCCGGGAAGAACGTGCCGCGAATCAGGTGATCGCCGATCACGACCGCCGTCGCGGTTAGCAGCACGCGCCAGTCGCGATACAGCGCGAGGAAGGCGAGCGAGCCGAAGATATGGAAGTGCGTCGCGATCCGGCCGTTCGTGAACATGATGAACAGCGCGGACCACAGGATCTGGACGAACGCGATCGCGTGGCGCGTGCCCCACCAGCCCGGGCGCGTGATGATGAGAAAGATCGGGAGCGAATTGATGAGGGCGCCGAACCCGATCGCGATCTCGACGTGAACGTGGATGGCGCGTGCGTCGCCGAAATAGGTGTACGGCGAGATCACCGAGGCCAGCACCACGCCGAACAGCCACTGGCCGATCAGCAGGTAGAGGAACATCCGATCGACACGCTCGTGCGTCGATCGGAGGAGACCTGCGAAGATCTCGTCGGTGCGGTTCACGACGCCTCGAGCGCGCAACCGAAGACCGGCAGGTCGAACGAACCCCGAGTCTGGTCGTGGATGATCATGTCGACCATCGTGTGACCCACGTTGTGACCGACGTGGCCGCGGTAGCCGGTGATACCTCCGGAGAACCGGCGCTTGCCGGTCATGTCGTAGACGACGACGTCGCCCGAGGTCTTCGCGCCGAACCGGCGGGCCTCCTCGCGATCCGTGGTCACGATGAACCGCGTCGTCGGAGGGGCGAACCGCTTGATCTCGGCGAGCTCGCTCTTGCTCGCTTCGGTGCACGGGCACGAGGGGTGGACGAACATCACGACCGTCGTGCCGTACGCGGCCGTGCGAATCACGCTGTCGCGCGGCCACACCGCAGGTGCCGGCGAGCTCTCGCCCGGCGTCGTCTCGTAGCGGGTGATCTCGACCACGCCCGCGGCGACCAGCGAGCTCCAGAGTAGTAGCGCTCCGGACATCAGGATCCGACGAGGTCTCATGCGACGGTAGATCGGCCAAGGCCCCCGATCAGTTGATACGTCGTTGATGTGTCCTAACCGTTGGCATACGGAGCGTGCAACAGTCGGCGGGTGATCCCGATGATCGTGCTCGGTTGTGGCTACGTGGGCTCTCGTATCGCGCGCGCGGCGCTTGCCGAAGGTCGATCGGTGCGCGTGTGTGCGCGATCGACGGGCAAGCTCGCACCTCTCGCCGCCCTCGGTGCGGAGATCAAGTATCTCGATGCGAACGTGCCCAAGCAGCTGCCGGTCGCGGTCTCCTCGATGGCCGGCTGTACGGTGATCTACTCGATCCCACCGGTCTCGAACCTGCCGCCCGGGATGGCGCTGCGCGCGGCACTCCAAGCGGCGTACGGAGCAGGCGCCGGCTGCTTCATCTACTTCAGCTCGAGTGGGCTCTACGGCGCTGGACCCGACGACGAGGTCTGGATCGACGAAGAGACGCCAGTCGCGCACGACGATCCGAGCATGAAGAACGTGGTCTCCGACGAGCAGGAGATCCAGAGCTGCAACTTCGACCGGGTGCGCTTCGTCACGCTGCGTCTCGCACCGGTGTACGGGCCCGGTCGTGGCGTGCGCAATCGTCTGACGAAGGGTGATTATAAATTACTCGATGATGGGTCGCACGCGATCTCGCGCATTCACGTCGACGACGTCGTGAACGTGGTCAAAGCGTGTGAAGACCGCGCGGTCACCAAGTCGACCTATCTCGTCGCGGATGACGAGCCGACCACCCAGCGCGACTACGCGACCTGGTTGTGCGAGCGGATGGGCATCCCGCTCCCGCCCTCGCGGGCGCTGTACGAGCCCGGCGCGCCGCGTGTCGCACATCGCAACCGCCGCGTTCGCAACACCAAGCTCAAGACCGAGCTCGGGCTGACCCTGCGCTATCCGACCTTCCGCGAGGGTGAAGCCGCGATCGAAGCCGAGCTCGCTGCTGTGGCTTGAGCGCACGCTCCGGGGCGGTGCTCATTGTGAACAACTGTAGAGCGCTTAACTCCGATGGGGCGAGACGGGTACGATCACAGCAGGGACCTATGAACAAAACCTCGCTGCTCGCCTCGCTGCTCGGCCTCGTCATCGCGACGTCGGCATTTGCAGATCCGGAACGCCGTCGCGAAGAACGTCGCGACGATCGCAAGGAAGAACGCCACGAAGACCAGCGCAAGGAAGAGCGTCACGACGAGCGTCACGACGAGCGGCGCGAAGAGCACCACGACGAGCGGCGTGAAGAGCGCCACGACTGGTCCCACAAGGGACCGCCCGCGGCACGGTTCGAGCGCCACGAGAATCGCCGCGGCCAGGTCTGGGTCGGCGGCAACTACGAGTGGCGCGGTGGCGCGTACGTGTGGAACCCCGGTCGCTACGAAGCCGAGCGTTCGGGATACCGCTGGCGCGAGCCGCGCTGGGACACGCGCGATGGCGTCTACGTCCGCACCGAGGGCAGCTGGGATGCGATGGGCCCGACCGCGGCACCACCGGTCCTCCGCGAGGAGCGATTCGAAGCTCGTCGCGGCTTCTTCTGGCAGCGAGGTCGCTGGGATTGGTCGGGCGGCCAGTGGGTCTGGGTCACCGGTCACTACGAGCGGGAGCGCGCGGGTCACCGCTGGCGCGAAGCTCGCTGGGAGAACCGCGACGGCATCTACGTCAACATCGACGGCACCTGGGAGTAGCGCTAGCCGCCGACGCTGGTCGCGCGGTTCTGCGCATCGATCGTCGCCGACGTCGCGCGATCGAGCCGCTCGGTGACCTCGGCTTGCGTCGGCACGTCGGTCGAAGGCACCGGCCACACCCGTAACGTGCCATCGGCCGAGGCGGTCACGAGGTGGGTCGCATCGCGCCAAAGCACGCGATTGACGGCCGCATCGTGGCCGCGCAGCACGCGATTCCGACCGGTGGCGAGTTGCCAGATCCGGACGGTGCGATCGTAGCTCGCGGAGGCGAGCGACTTGCCGTCGGGCGAGAACGCGATATCGAGCACCAGATCGGAGTGACCGCGCAGTACTTGCACGAGCGCGCCACTCGCATCCCAGACCCGCACGGTGCGATCGTTCATCGCACCGGCGATCCGCGAACCATCGGACGACACCGCGATCGAGACGATCGCCTTGTCGTCGGTGTCGAGGCTCGTGAGCTTGTCGCCTTCGAGGATCGCAAAGCCGCGATCACAGCGCTGCACGAGCAACCGATCCTTCACGCGATCGAAGCTCGCATGCGCGGTGCAGTACGCAGGACCTGTGCCCAGCGTCTGCGCGCGACCATCTGGCCAGATCATCATCGCGGCCTCGCCGACCTGCGCCGCGATCCGATCGTCCGCGGCGACCGCGAAGCCACGCACCGGCGCGTTGCCATCGACGAGCAGCGTGCCCTTGCCGGTCGAGACCTCCCACTTGCGCAGCGTGCCGTCGACCGAGGCCGAGTACACGGTCTTGCTGTCGCGGCTCCACTCGACGTGCGTGATCATCGCGCGATGCCCTGCGAGCAGGATCGCGCGGCCCGGGCTCGACGACGGCGTGCGGCCGCGAAGCTCCAGCGTCCAGTTCGCGCCGAGCGTGACGAGGTGCTGACCATCCGGAGAGGGGCTGCCCTGGCCGAGCCCTTGTTGCCACGAGAACACCACGTCGCGCGTGCCGCGCTCGAGATCCCAGCTCGCGAGCGAGGTCTCGGTGCGGACCTGCGCCTTGCCATCGACCAGCTCGAGCGAGAGGATCGGCGCGCCTTCGAACAGCACCCGTGCATCGCTGTTCGTGAGCGACCACACGCGCATGCTGCCATCGAGCGACGCGGTCACCGCGAGCTTCTCGTCGGGCGAGAGATGGATGCGGTAGACATCGTCTTCGTGACCGCGCAACACCTGTGACGAACCGTCGTCGAGGTTCCAGATCCGCGCGGTCGAATCGTCGCTCGCGGTGAGGAGCTCGCGCCCATCGCTCGTGAACACGCCGTCGTAGACCGAGTCGGTGTGACCGCGGAGCTCGCGCACGGAGTGCGCAGGAAAATCGATCAAGGGAATATCGGCACGCTTACCGATCACCGCGGCGTGGTGGAGATCGCGCGTCCACACGATCTCGTTGATCTGCGAATCGAACGCACACAGCTTCTCGAGCGGCCCACCCGCGTACGGCACGACGAACACCGAGTGGCCATCGTGGATCATCACGAGCGCACCATCGGGCGACAGCGAGAGAAATTCGATCTGACGATCGGTCTGCGCGATCACGCGAGCGCCGACCGCGACCTCGTTCGGCGCGACCAGCACGACGCGCTTCGAGGTGTCGCGCTCGGCGACTGCCGTGCGCTGCGCGGTATCGGGACCGATGGGGGTCAGCTTGCCCGCGAGATCGAGGAGCTCGACGTGACCTTCGCGATCGACGATCAGCTGGGTGCCACTCGCATCGAACTTGACGCTCGTGACCATCTTGCCGCGCTCGGCGAGTTTCTTCTCGGGCAAGCCCGTGAGTGACCACGCGATCACCTCGCCGAGCGCACCGCCGGTGACGACGACCTTGCCATCGGGAGAGATCGCGAGCGTCTCGGGATCCGAGGGTGCCTTGCCGATCACGCGCGACCGACCACTCGCGAGCTCGAAGCGGCGTACGAGGCCATCGCGTGCGACGAGGACGACCGCCTGCCCATCCGGTGTGAACGCCGCGTCGAAGACCCAGTCGCCTGGCCGAAACACGTGGCGCGCCGAACCCGCTGCGGTCGCTTCATCGATCACGTCGATCACGTGCTCGCGATCGCCGGCGCTCAGCGGATACATCTTCAACCACGCGAGCGCGGCGGTCGGATCTTTGCGCAGCGAGGTCTCGGCCTGCAGCAACACGAGCTCGCGCTGCTTGGCCTCGGCGAGCACGCGCGCCGAGTCCGCGCGACCGCGCTCGCCCTGCGCGATATCGCGCTCGGCGACGACCTTGCGCACCGATTCGACACCTACCGCACCGAGCGCGACCGCGCTCGCGAGCGCGACCACGACGACGCCGCGATGCTGCGCGAGCTTCTTGCGCACGAGCTGCCAGGGCGTGTACGCGTGCGCGCTGACCAGCTTGCCGGTCTGAAACGCGCGGAGATCCTCGGCGAGCAGCGTCGCGTTCGCGTAGCGCTCCTCGGGCAGCCGCGCCATCGCCTTGCCGATGATGTCGGCGAGGTCGGGCGGCACCGTCGGCGTGATCGAGGCGATCGCGACGGGCGGCCCCGCGAGCACGCGATCGAGCATCGCGCGCGGCGTCTCGTCGTGGTGCGGCGCCTTGCCTGCGAGCAGCTCGTACATCACCGCGCCGATCGCGTAGACATCGGCGCGCGCGTCGACGATCTCGCCGCGCGCTTGCTCGGGTGCCATGTACGCCGGCGTCCCGACGACCTTGCCGCTGATCGTGGCGACACCGGAGCCTTCGGCGAGGAAATCAGGTACGGGTTCCGGAACCGTGTCGCGGATATCGCGGGCGAGGCCCCAGTCGACGACGATCGTCTCGCCGAACGAGCCGACGATCACGTTCGACGGTTTGACATCGCGATGCACGACACCCTGCGAGTGCGCGTAACCGACGGCATCGGCGACCGCGATGACGTGCTGCAGGAGCGCGAGCCTCTCGCGCGGACTCTGATGCGTGCACATCAACTCCTTGAGCGTGCGGCCCTCGACCAGCTTCATCACGTAGTACGGATCGCCGTTCGGCCACCGGCCGGCCTCGTGGACCGGCACGATCCCGGGGTGCTCGAGGCGCGCCGTGATCAAGGCCTCGCGAACGAACCTCGCCTCGTTCCAGTCATCGCGACGAAGCAATTCCTTCACCGCGACGGTCCGACCGAGCCGGCGATCGACGGCTCGTACGATCCGGCCTAGCCCACCTCTCGCGTGCTCACCGATCTGTTCGTAACGGTCAGGATCATCAACCGGTAAAAGGGTTTCGGCGTTTCCCGTGGTGTCCTCACACACCACCAATGTGCCTCGCGGCGGAAGCGTAGCGGTGCGGTCATTGGGGTCGGATGACATGAGAGATGGGTCGACCTTTAACCTTGACCGACCAGACGAGATTCCCATGTAAGAGGAATGGTGGACACTGTATGTTCCGCGCCGTGCAAATTCTTTCCTGGTCGTGGCTCGCCACCGGGTTGTTGATCGCCTGTGGTCCGCCAAATCGTGACGGTGTCAACGTCGACGCGGCTCTGCATCCGCCGTCCGACAGCGGAAGCAATGGCAGCAACAGCAACGCGAGTCTCTCGCGGGTCTACGCGCATACGAGTACGACGCTGTATCGCATCGACACGCAAACCCTGATGCCGCAGACCGTCGGCACGATGGTCGGTCTCGGCACCGAGGCCCTCACCGACATCGCGATCGACAAGAACGATCAGATGGTCGGTGTCACGCAGACGAAGCTATTCTCGATCGATTCGACGAACGGCAACGTCACGCTTATCAAAGACCTGGCCGGTACCGTGACAGGGCTCACGAGCCTGTCTTACGTACCTACGAACGTCAACGACCCGAACAGCGCCGACATCTTGGTCACCGCCAACAACCAAGGTGACGTGTTTCAGATCGATCCGTCGACCGGCGGCGCGACCAAGATCGGGAGCTACGGGACCGTTGCACTCGGCAAGGTGGTCTCTTCGGGAGATCTTGTCGGTGTGCGCGGGCTCGGCATCTACGCGACGGTCAAGGTCGGCTCCAGCGCCACCGACTATCTGGCGAAGATCGATCCCGCGACCTGGACCGCGACCCCACTCAATACCGCGACTGGTTTCAAGAGCATCTTCGGTCTCGGCTACTGGGCCGGTAAGTTCTACGGGTTTGTCGACGCTGGCACCAACAAGGGCAACGTGATCTCGATCGATCAGAACACCGGTGTGGGGACCCTCCTCGGTGCGGGCACCGAACGCTGGTACGGCGCGGGCGTTTCGACCGACGCTCCAATCATCGAGTGACCCGGGCGCTCGCGCTGTGGTTGCTAGCGGCACGCCTGGTAGCCGCCGAGCCGATGAAGCAAGTCGGGGTCGATGCGACGCTGTCGATCCCGCTATCGCCCTGGATCCACGAGACCGGCTTTGGCGGAGGTGGCTCGATCTGGCTGCATCTGCCAGTCGCACAGTTCGTCGACGTCACTGCGCGCCTGGGTGCGATCGTCCATGCGGATCGACCGATCGATCGATATCCGGATGCGCGTGCACGGATCTCGGAGGTCCCGCTGCTCGGGGGCGCGCGGTTCCAGCTGACCGACGGCTCCGTGCGCGGCTACCTCGAGGGCGAGGTCGGTTTGATCTTTCGTCGCGTCGATGTCGACGTGCTAGGACTCACCGACGACAGCGCGCGGATCCGACTCGCGAGCTCGCTCGGCGCAGCGGTCGAGGTCGATCGGTTCGAGCTGCGCGCCGCGGTGTGGCTCGCGGATCTTTCGGACCTCGACCACGACATCGGCATCGTCGTGTCGGCCGGCGCCCGGTTCTACGAGTTCTAAGGGAAGTCGAGGATGACGTCCTCATGCGGGGTGACCTGCTTGGTCAGGACGCGCCCACCGAGTGTGACCGAGATGTCGATCGGGGTATCGCTCCGCGGCACGAGCAACATGATCGGGGCCTGCCCTTTCGGACGATTGTTCATCACGACCGTCGCCCGCTTCGGGGCCCGGACCTGGATCCGAACCAGCGACGACCGATCGACCTGCGGATGGGTCGGATCGGTCGTGCCGCCACTCGCGCCGGTGGCCATCACCACGATGGTCACGATGACCACCGCGATCACGGCGATCACGAACATCAGTCCGTAGATCTTGAGCAGGTTTTTCGGCGGCACCTCGGGACCATATCCCAAGCCGCGCGCTATGGTCCGCTCCATGACTCGACCCATTCGCCGTGTCGCCGTGCTTGGAGCGGGCGTCATGGGAAGCGGCATCGCCGCTCACTGTGCCAACGCTGGCATCCCTGTCGTCCTCCTCGACATCGTTCCACCAGGCTCGGCTGGCAAGCCAGGAGATGCCGCCAAGAACGCATTTGCCAATGGTGCGCTCGCGAAGCTCAAGAAGAACAAGCCCGCGGCGTTCACGCACGCGCGTAACGAGCTGCTGATCACGACCGGCAACTTCGACGACGACCTCGGCAAGGTCGCGGACTGCGATCTCATCATCGAGGCCGTCGTCGAGCGGCTCGATATCAAGCGCGCGCTGTTCGAAAAGCTCGAGCAGCTCGTCGCGCCCGAGACCATCATCGCATCCAACACCTCGGGGCTGCGGATCGCGGACCTCCTCGTCGGTCGCACCGAAGCGTTCAAGCAACACTTCATGGTGACGCACTTCTTCAACCCGCCGCGCTACATGAAGTTGCTCGAGCTCGTCGCGGGCCCAGAGACCAAGCCCGAGGCCAAGCAAGCCGCAGAGACCTTCGCCAAGGATCTCGGCAAGGGCATCGTGTGGGCCAAGGACACGCCGAACTTCATCGGCAACCGCATCGGCTTGCACTCGATGATGACGACGATCCACCTGATGCTCGAGAAGGGCCTGTCGCCCGAAGATGTCGATGCGATCACCGGCATCCCGATGGGCCACCCGAAGAGCGCCACGTTCCGCACCGCGGATGTCGTTGGACTCGACACGGTCGGTCACGTCGCGGCGAACTGCTACGAGACCCTGACCGCAGACGAAGATCGCGCGACCTTCAAGGCGCCGGACTTCATCACGAACATGATCACCAAGGGCATCCTTGGCGACAAGACGAAGGGCGGCTTCTACAAGAAGGGCAAGGACGGGCTGATGACGCTCGATCCGAAGACCGGCGAGTACCGCCCGAACGTCACGAACGAAGAGATCAAGAAGTCCACCAAGGCGCTCGGCAAGATCGAGGACACCCAGGAGCGCGTCCGCAAGCTCGCGACGGCGCCCGGGATCGTCGGCGAGTTTGCATGGACGGTGCTGTCACGTTCACTCGCGTATGCCGCACGCCGGATTCCCGAGATCGTCGAGCACGAAGCGATCGTCTCGATCGATAACGCGATGAAGTGGGGCTACGCCTGGGACCTCGGCCCGTTCGAGACCTGGGATGCGCTGGGTGGCGGCGATGCCGCAGGCTTCGCGGCGGTCGCCGAGAAGATGAAGGCCTCGGGCGTCACGCTCCCTGCATGGTTCGACAAGATGCTCGCCGCCAAGGCGACGGGCTTTTACGCCGACGGCAAGGTGTGGGACCCGGCGAAGGGTTCATATGCCGCTCGCGAGACCGATCCGCGTGAAGTCACCTGGGAGGTTCTCCGCCGCGGCGGATCACCGGTGATCAAGAACGCCGGCGCCGAAGCATGGGACCTTGGAGACGGCGTTCTAGGCTTGACGTTCAAGACCAAAGCCAACTCGATCGATGCCGACAACATCAAGATGATCCACGAGGCGGTCGCGCGCGCCGAGCGTGACTTCCGCTCGATGGTGATCTGGAACCAGGGCGAGTTCTTCTCGGTCGGCGCGAACCTGTTCGCGGTCGTGGTCGCCGCGGGTCAGAAGCAATGGGACGGCCTGCGCTCGATGATCCACGACTATCAGTACGCGACCCAGCGGATGAAGTACGCGAAGGTCCCGGTCGTCGCGGCGCCGTACAACATGACGCTCGGCGGCGGCCTCGAGCTGTGCTTCGGCGCGACCGCGGTGCAAGCCGCGTCCGAGACCTACGCGGGTCTCGTCGAGGTCGGCGTCGGCCTCATCCCCGGCGGTGGCGGCACGATGAACATGCTGTGGCGCTCGATGGAAGGCATCCCGGAAGGGACCGACATCGACACCTACGCGTTCGTCACGCAGACGTTCAAGAACATCGCGCTCGCGAAGGTCGCCACCTCGGCGGAAGAAGCAAAGGCGTTTGGCTACTTCCGTAACAGCGATGGCGTGTCGTTCGATCGTTCGCGCCAGCTGTGGGAAGCCAAGCAACGCGCGATCGGGCTCGCGGCCGCGGGCCATCACGCGCCGACCCCGCGCGCGTACAAGCTGCCCGGCGAGAACGGCATCGCGACGCTGCAGATGCTCGTCAATACGCTCCACGCGGGCAAGTACGCGAGCGAGCACGACGTCAAGATCTCGATGAAGCTCGCGAACGTCTTGTGCGGTGGCGCCAGTGGTCATACCCACGCGGTCACCGAGGACGAGATCCTCGAGCTCGAGCGCGAGGCGTTCCTGTCGCTGTGCGGTGAGCCGCTCAGCCAGGCGCGCATGCAGTACATGCTCCAGAACAACAAGCCCCTGAGGAACTAAAGCCATGGAAGACATCGTCATTGCTGAAGCTGTTCGTTCGGCCGTCGGCCGTGCCCTCAAGGGTTCGCTCGCGACCAAGCGCCCCGACGAGCTCGCCACGGATGTGATCCGCGGGCTGATGGAGCGCGTACCGCAATTCAAGGGCACGATCGACGACGTGATCCTCGGCTGCGCGATGCCCGAGGGTGAGCAAGGGCTCAACGTCGCGCGCTTGATCGCGCTCAATGCCGACCTCGGCATCGAGACTCCCGGCCAGACCATCAACCGGTTCTGCTCGAGCGGGCTGCAAGCGATCGCGACGGCCGCGGGTGCGATCGCGATCGGCTCGGCCGATGTCGTGCTCGCCGGTGGCGTGGAGTCGATGACCTACGTGCCGATGACCGGCTTCCATCTCTCGGCCTCGCCGGAGCTGATGGAGCACCTGCCCGGCGCGAACACGCCGATGGGCATCACGGCAGAGAACGTCGCGAACCGGTTCGGCATCACGCGTCAGATGCAGGACGAGTTCGCGTACAAGTCGCAGCAGAAGGCTGCGGTCGCGCAGCAGAAGAACGTGTTCAAGGACGAGATCGTCCCCGTGCGCGCGATCTCCTTTAAAGACGGCAAGCGGGTCTACACGGATTTTCTCGTCGACGAGATGCCGCGCCACGACACCACGCTCGAAGGCCTCGGCAAGCTGCCGGCGGTGTTCGCGCAAGGCGGCTCGGTCACTGCGGGTAACGCGTCGCCACTCTCGGATGGCGCGGCCATGTGCATCGTCACCAAGCCCAGCATGTGCGAGAAGCTCGGCGTGAAGCCGCTCGCGCTGTTCCGCGGCTTCGCGGTCGCCGGTGTCGATCCGGAGATCATGGGCATCGGTCCGATTCCCGCCGTGAGGAAGCTCCTCGCGAAGCACAACCTCAAGGTCTCGGACATCGAGCTGTTCGAGCTCAACGAAGCGTTCGCGAGCCAATCGGTATACTGCATGAAGGAGCTCGGCATCCCCGAGGATCGCGTCAACGTCAACGGCGGCGCGATCGCGCTCGGTCACCCGCTCGGGTGCACGGGGGCAAAGCTGACGGCGAGCGCGCTGTACGAGCTGCGCCGTCGCGGCGGTCGCTACGCGGTGGTCACGATGTGTATCGGTGGCGGCCAAGGCGCGGCCGGGCTGTTCGAGAACCTGTCCTCGTAGAGGCCGGGCCGGAATGTGGGAAGCGATCGCGCTATCACTGGCCCTCGCCATGGATGCGGCGGCGGTCTCGGCAGCGCGAGCGCTCGGCGCCGAGAGCCATCGCGAGGTCGTGATCCTGCCCTTTGTTTTCGGCGGGTTTCAGGCCGCGATGGCGGCGCTCGGCTGGCTCGGTGGCGCCGCGATCGGGCCATACCTCGTCGGCTGGGACAGATGGGTCGCGTTCGGCCTGTTGCTGCTGATCGGGGGCAAGATGCTCTACGACGCGATGACCAGTGACGCCAACGAGGTGCCCGTCAAAGGCACCACGATGGTCTATCTCGGGCTCGGGCTCGCGACGAGCATCGATGCCGCCGCGGCTGGCATCACCCTGCCCCTCGTGCCCGTGCCACCGTGGCTGTCGGTCCTCTTGATCGGCGTGGTCACCGCAATCTGCTCCATGCTCGGGCATCTCGCGGGCCGCGCGCTCGCGCACAAGTTCGGTAACAAGCTCGGCGCGGTCGGCGGGCTCGTGTTGATCGGGCTCGCGGTGAAGATGGTGATAGGTTAGCGGCGTGCGCAGTGCTGCTCTAGTCGCTCTCGTTCTGGTCGGCATTCTGGTCGGTTGCAAAGAGAAGCCGACCCATCGGCCGCCACCGCAGGAGATGGCGAACGTCGATCCAACGAAGAACAAGGCCTCGAGCAGTGCGCCTCCGCCAGCGCCCGACATCGTGCTCCCGCACGGCAGCGGCAAGCCGCCGATGAAGACGACCGGCCCGATCTCCGAGGCCGTGCTCGCGGTGCTCGCGCATCAGACCTGGAAAGGGTTCCAGCTCGTGCCGCACGCGGTCGATGCCGCGAAGGGCATGGAGGTCCAGCACGTCACCGAGGATCACCCGCGGATCTCCGCGACGACCACGATCGCACCGTGCGCGGCCACCGCGGTCCTCGGGCCATGCACGCCGATGGAGCTGGCGGCCTGGAAGCTGCGCCAGCCCGAGCTCGAGAAGCTCGTGCCCGAGAAGATCCACGCGGCCAAGGATACGAAGTTCGAGCTCGGCACCGTGAAGTTCCACGAGACCGATCTCATCTACACGTTCCAGCTCGGCCAGATCAGCGGCGTCGCGGACAAGGGCCCGCAGAAGGGCGCGGCGTATATCGCGTACACGTGCGCGTACACGCTGTACTTCAACGACGGGCAGAACCAGATCCGCGTGATCGCGGAATACAAGGACGACGCGAAGCCAACGCTCGCGGAGACCGAGAAGGCGTGCTCGCGGCCCGATCTCGAGGTCACCGCACAGAGCTTCTTCGACGCGATGACCGCGGCCTGGTAGCTCCGTGGATGCTCGGCTGCGTGCGGTCGCCCACGAGGTGCGCGGTCATCGCCACCTCGATATCGGATCCGATCACGGCTACCTGCCGCGCTACTTGCTCGAGAGCGGGCGGATCGCGCACGCGATCGTCGTCGAGAAGACGCGAGCGCCGTACGAGCTGTCGTGCCGGACGCTGATGGGCCTGCCGGCGGACGTGCGGCTCGGAGATGGCTTCGAGCCGATCGACGACGCGCTCTCCGCGACGATCGACAGCGTCTCGATCACCGGCATGGGCGCGAAGCTGATCACCGCGATCCTCGCGCGCCATCCGCAGCGGCTCCCACCGCGGATCGTGGTGCAGCCGAACGACGGCGCCGAGACGATCCGGCGCTGGGCGATCGGTTCGTTTCACGTCGCGAACGAACAGATGATCGCGCACTACGAGATCGTCACGCTGGTGCGCTCCACCGACAAGGATCCGAGCTATGCGGCGGTACCCGAGCAGCTCTCGTTTCGCTTCGGTCCGCGTCTGCTTTCGCGCCGTGACCCTCAGCTGCTCGCGTATCTCGTGCTCCAGCAAGCGCGCCTCGCCGCACTACCGTCGACGCCGCGCGCCCACCGCGAGCTCGCGCTCGTCCGCGAGGCGCTCGCCCTTCTGGGCTGCGGCGATGACCGGTAGCGCTCAGCCGATGTCGGCGCGGACATAGACCCGCGGCTTGCCATCATCGCCCGCGATGAAGCCGGCCACACCGAGCCCGTCCGCGTGCTCGAACATGCGTAGCTGCGCGCGCACGCGTTCGCCCGCGAAGCTCGGCTTGCGATACGCGATATCGACCTCGCGCGTGCGTAGTTTGCCGCCCTTGCCGCGATCGGCGAATCGGCGATTCGCGGCCTCGAGAAACAGCCGGATGTAGACCAGCGAGTTGACGTGCTGGTTCGCATCGGTCTGGTCGATCGAGAACGCGTAGTCAGCCGTATCCGGCGCGAGCTCGTCGAGCCAGGTCGCGCCCTCGGGCGCATCTTGCGCCGTTGCCGGCGCGGGCTGGCGATAGAGCTTTTCGGGCACGCTCGGATAGCCGTCGACCTCGAGCCGCGTGACCTTGCGCTGATCGGGTGGGGCCATCAGGCGGGTAAACGTCTGCTCGGCGAACAGCCGGCCCGCGAGCGCGAGCGGACCGGGTTGCGAGTGCGGCGAGACGCGGCCGGCCGCACCGCGAACCTCGGACCACACGAGCATGAACAGCTTTTCGACCCCACCCGTCGCGTCGACGCCGTGCGCGAGCTCGAAGCCGGCCGTGGTCTCGATCGGTCGGTTGACATGGATCGGCTGGGGCAGCGATGTCATCACCATCCGGGTGAGCACCGGGACGATGCCGGACTTGAGCGAGTTGCGTGCGCCAGCGTGCGCCGTCAGGACGTCGCGCCACAACCCGGACTGGATCGAAGGCAACGCGATCGGCAAGTACCGGCCTTCTTGGCTGAGGTCTTCGTAGCGAACGACGGTGGTCGTCACCGTGGACTGGCCGGGCGGGAAGTCCGGCATCGCGGGCGCGGGGAACATCGCGATCGAGCATAGGCCATGTATGGTTCGCCAAGATGTTCCGGATCCCGATACGGGCGAAGCGGGGCGCGCTCACCTCGGGGCTTGGCGCTCCCGGGCCCTCGGGGTCGCGATGATCAGGCTACCGATCGACGAGGTCATGCCGCAGCTCGTGGCGGCCGTCCGAGACAAGCGCGTGTGCGTGCTGGTCGCGCCCCCGGGCGCCGGCAAGACGACGCGTGTGCCCGGGGCGCTGCTCGACGCAGGGTTTATCGAAGGATCGATCGTCGTGCTGCAGCCGCGACGGATCGCGGCGCGCATGGCGGCCACGCGGATCGCGAGCGAGCGCGGGGTCGAGCTCGGCGGCGAGGTCGGCTACCAAGTTCGCTTCGATCGAAAGATTTCAGCGGCGACCCGGATCGAGCTCGTGACCGAGGGCGTGCTCACGCGGAGGTTACTCAACGATCCTGAATTGCGCGGCGTCGGTTGCGTCATCATCGACGAGTTTCACGAGCGCCACCTCGATGGTGACCTCGCGCTCGCGCTGGTCGCGCGGTTGCGCGAGCACCGCCCGGACCTCGCCCTGCTCGTGATGTCGGCGACGCTCGATGCCGAGCCGGTCGCCGCGTTCCTCGGCGATGCGCCGATCGTCCGTAGTGAAGGCAGGACCTTTCCGCTCACCATCGAGTACCTCTCGCAGCCCGACGATCGGCACCTCGGCAAGCAGGTCTCGGCGGCGGTCCGCAAGGTCGCGCAAGAGGGGCTCGAGGGCGACGTCCTCGTGTTCTTGCCCGGGACCGGCGAGATCCGGCGCTGCGCCGAGGATCTCGAGGATGCGGCGCGCACGTTCGATCTCGCGGTGATGCCGCTGCACGGAGACCTCACCGCCGACGAGCAAGATGCCGCGGTGCGGCCGGCATCGCGCAGGAAGGTGATCCTCGCGACGAACGTGGCCGAGACCTCGGTGACGATCGATGGCGTGACCGCGGTGATCGATAGCGGGCTCGCACGCATCGCGAGGTTCTCGCCGTGGTCGGGCATCCCGTCGCTCGAGATCGAAGCGGTGAGTCGCGCGAGCTGCACGCAGCGAGGGGGCCGCGCCGGCCGCACGCGACCCGGCCGCGTCGTGCGCCTGTACACCAAGCACGATCACGACATGCGCCGCGCGTTCGAAGCCCCCGAGGTCGAGCGCGCGGATCTCGCGGGTGCGGCGCTCGAGCTCTACGGGGCTGGGCTCGCGGGGCTCGCCGCGCTGCGCTGGTTCGAACCGCCACCGGCGGCGGCCGCACGGGCCGCGGAGGAGCTCCTCGAGCGGCTCGGCGCCGTCGCCAACAGCGCGATCACCGAGCTCGGCAGGCGGATCTTGCGGTTCCCGGTCCATCCGCGCGTCGGCCGGTTGTTGTGCGAGTGCGAGGTGCGCGGGGTCGCGCGCGAGGGCTGCGTGATCGCGGGCCTGCTCGGCGTACGCGAATTGCGGTTGACCCGGCGCGGCCCGAACCAGACCGCTCATCTTTCGTCGCCATCGGATCTGATCGACGACCTCGACGCGTTCCTCGACGCACGCGCCGGGGGCTTGAGACCCGATCGCCTGCGCCGCGACAACCTCGATATCTCGACCGCGTTCGGCGTCGATCGCGCCGCGAAGCAGCTCGAGCGGCTGGTCGATACACGTACGCGTCCGCCGGCCAACGATGACGACCTCGATCGTGCGTTGCAGATCGCGATCCTCTCCGCGTATCCCGATCGCGTCGGCAAGCGCCGCGCACCACGCTCGAACGAGATCATCTTCGCCGGCGGGGGCAGCGGCACGCTCGCCGCGAGCTCTGCCGTACTCGAGCCAGAGCTCGTCGTCGCGGTCGATGTCGCCGAGACCGGGGCGCGTGGCCAGGCCCAGCGCGGTCCGGCCTCGCGCGTCCAGATCCGGCGCGCGAGTGGCATCGATCCGAGCTGGCTGCTCGATCTCTATCTCGATCGGATCGAGGAGCGCGACGAGCTGGTGTGGAACAGCGAGCGCCAGCGCGTCGAGCGGATCATGCAGATGACCTACGACGGGCTCGCGTTCGACGAGCAGCGCGATGTCGAGGGTGCGCGTCGTGCGGGTCACGCGGCAGCCGAGCTGCTCGCGAAGCAGGCGCTCGCTGCCGGCATCGAGCGCTTCATCGACAAGGACGCGCTCGCCGAGTGGCGCGCGCGGATCATGTTCGTCGCGAAGGCCGCACCCGAGACCGGTATCACCGCGCCGACCGACGATGCGCTCGCCGGCGTGATCGCGAATGCCGCGGAGGGCTGCATCTCGTTCGCGGAGCTCCAGAAGGCCAACCTCCTCGAGCTGCTCGATGCCCAGCTCGGCGACAAGCGATCACTCGTTGCACGGTTCGCCCCGAGCCACCTCAACTTGCCGCGGCGCGGCCGCGTCCAGATCCATTACGAGCTCGACAAGCCACCATGGGTCGGCGCGCGCATGCAGGACTTCTTCGGGCTCGCGCGCGCACCGACGATCGGCGAGGGCCGGGTGCCACTCGTGCTGCATCTCCTCGCTCCAAATCAACGACCGGTCCAGGTCACGACCGACTTGCCTGGCTTCTGGATCAAGCACTACCCGGCACTGCGCAACCAGCTGATGCGGCGCTACCCTCGGCATCAGTGGCCGGAAGACCCGACGCAGCTGATCAAAGAGTAAGCGAACCGGTGGCCGCGACCGGCACGTCCTCATCTCGAGAGCGTGTTCTCGACGTGCTCGTGCCGACTGCGACGCGGTCAGCCGGACGCCCACTGCGTGATCCGGTCGGCGAGCGCCGCGATGATCTCGTCCCTCGAGAGATGGCTCGGCGGATCGAGCACGAGCTCGAGGATCGTCGAGCGCGTCAGGTTGATCATCAGATGCAGCGTCGCGGCCTCGTGCTCGAGGTGAAGCCGACCGCCGGCCTGCGCTCGTAACGTGCGCGAGACCTCGAGCAGCCGCGGGCCGATCGCTCTGACCGCGGGCAACCGATTCGTGTATGGAACCTCCGAGACGAACACGGCGACCAGGTCGCGCTCGGCGAGGAGCACCTCGTAGATCCGCTCGATCCAGAACCGCGCGGCCTCGAGTGGGGGCGCGGCGAGCACCTCGGGAACCGCGGCGATCAACCGCGTCGTGACACGCGCGAGCAGGCGCTCGGCAACCACCGCCACGATCGCGTCCTTGCCCGGAAAATATTCGTACAACGAGGCGATGCCGACCTCGGCGGCCGCCGCGATGTGATTCGTCGTGACGGTCGCGTAGCTACCTTCCACCATCAGGCGCGCGCACGCCTCGACGATCGCCTCGAATGTTGCTCGCGCGCGCTCCTGTTGCGGTTGCTTCTTGAGCTCGAGCTCGAGCTCCACCGGTCTCGCGCGCCCCATGGTCCAGGATATCTGGGAGCAAACTTCCCGAGGTGGGATTCGATCCCGCATTTTCACGCGACCGTGATTTACGAGTAGCCAAGAGCTCCGACCGCGTCGAGGCATCGTCGCCGCAAGCCGTGCGCGTGCTTGACGCCCAACGCAAACCCGAGTAGCAGCACGCGAGGCGTGTGGCGAAACAGTTGCACTGGAGGACAGCATGAAGATCCTCCCCATCTGTCTGACTCTCGTAGGTTGTGTTGGTGATGCACCGACGTTGGAGCCCGAAGCCGCGATGCAGACCGAGCAGCGGCGCATCGACGAGACCCAGCATCTCGTCGTGCGCGTGAAGGTGTCCCCGAATCAATCACTCGGGATCTATCAGCCACACGCCGGCCAGCTGTTGATGTCGCAAGTCGGCCGCAACGGCCTCGTACCTCTCGAGCTGCCCGATGATCCGATCGCTGCGTTTCGCCAGCTCGCGCCCGAGCATGATGTGCCGCAGGTCTTGGTCGACGCGGTCGCGGGTAAGTCGATCGCGCTGTCCGAGGCGGTGACGGTCGACGTCGCACCGAAGCTCGCCACCTTCGTCTTTCCGCAAGCAGCATTTCAGTGCTGGGTGAAGAACCAGTATGCCTGCGTCTATCACCAGAGGGCGGTCGACCACAATCCGCATGGATACGACTACTTGAACCAATCCTTCAACGCGGTTTGGGCTGTCGAGAACGGTTGGGTTCACACCACGATCCATCTTAACTACAGCCCGTCGTACGGAGATACCTACGACTACGACACCTACGACGGCTGGTGGCGGACGTTCCAGGTGACGGGCACGTTCCAGGTCTCCTTCGGTGCTGGCTCGGCGACGACGTGGGCACCGGATGGGAGTCGAGGCTACGACTCCTACTTTCACTACAGCTCCGCGGGCTGGCAGTAGCGGACTCCAGTCCCCAGCTCGCGTTTCCGAGTCATGATCGAGGTGGCGCGCGGATCGCTCGCTCGGATCGCCGGCAACTCGCGCACTTCGCGACGCGATCGAGATCCGAGTAGCTGCAAACCAGCGCGTTGGCGCCACCGTTGCACCAGGTAACACCATGATCCGAGCGCTAGGCTGCATCGTCGCTTTCGGTGCCTGCGGGCGGTTCGGCTTCGCCACGCGACCCGACGTCTCGCCCGATGCGATCGCCGTCGATCCTGGCGTAGACGCGCTCGCCGCACCGCCGCCGGGCATGGTCACCGTGCCGCTCGGCCTCATGCCGTTCGATTTCCAGCCGGGCACGCCGTGGAAACAGGCGTCGCTGACGCGCGGGTTCTACGCAGACATCGACGAGGTCACGGTCGGCCGATGGCGCGCGTGGATGGCCGCGGGCCAACCCGCGCCCTGCGACTCCGCGACCGCCGATCCGGACGATACCTGCGCGCTCGATCCGCACTACCCGACGATGCGCTGGCGAACCGCGTGGAATCCGGCCGTCACCGGCGCCGACTTCACGGCAGGATGCGCGAGCCCGTGGGCGCAGAACGGTTCGACATTTCCGATCGGCGACGACTCGTTGCCGATGAACTGCATGACGTGGACGCAAGCGATCGCGTTCTGCGCGTGGGACGGCCACAAGCGCCTGCCGACCGAGCTCGAATGGAACTACGAAGCGCGGGGCGGTAACCATCGGCTCTACGTCTGGGGCGACCAGGCTCCCGACTGCACGCTCGCAACGTTCGGTGCGGCGGCACCGGCGTATTGTGGTTTTCCCATCGCCGCCGGTTCGGCGGTCGCCGGCCGATCGCTGCACGGCGTGCGCGACCTGAACGGGTCGCTGTGGGAGTGGGGATGGGATGCGACGCTCGCGGCGACGCTCGATCCGACGGCCGACGAGGTTCCTCCCGACAGCGTCGACTTCACGGGGTTGGCGCTCGGCAGCGGCGACAACGACGGCCACGTGATCTTCGGTGGCGAGTGGGGCGAGGACATCAACAACCTCGATCTCGTCAACGGCAACCACCATGCGCCCGGTATCTCGTGGCAGGGACAGACCCAGATCACGACGACCGGCGTCCGCTGCGTGAAGACGATGTGAGTCCGCAGCGTGCGGCGATCGCATGCGGACGGGTGCAGCCCGCGGCGCTACTTTTCCGTAGCTACCGTGACGCCGTTCCAGTCCGGGGACGGCGGGTTCGCCGCGAACGCGCGCGTGCGGTCTCGCATGATCGTGGCGGCGACATCCGCGGGGCGGAGCGCCAGGATCTCTTCGTAGGCGGCGAGCGCGGTCGCGAAGTCGCGTGCGAGATACGCGTCGAGGGCGCGCGTCGAGGTCGAGGCGAGGAGCTCGGCGGCGGCATCGTGGTCGCTCGCGAGCGCGAGGAGCTCGTACAACCGGATGCCTTGCTTCTTGCCCTTCACCGCGACCACATCGACGGGGCGCGCTACGATCGATGGCCCGGCATGTAGGAAGGTGGTCTCGCTGATCATCAGCTGCGTGCCGTACTGCTTGTTGATGCCTTCGATCCGCGAGGCGAGGTTCGCGATGTCGCCCATCACGGTGTAGTTCATGCGCTCGGTCGAACCGATATTGCCGACCAGGACCTCGCCGGTCGCGAGCCCGATCCGGGTCGCGAGGCGCGTGCCCTGGAGAGCGAGCTCGTCGACACACTTCTGACAGCGCAACGCTGCCGCACATGCCCGCGTGGCGTGATCTTCGACGGTCGTCGGCGCACCCCAGAACGCCATGATGCCGTCGCCCATGTACTTGTCGACGGTGCCGTGCTCGGTCGCGATGATCGTGCTCATGTCGTCGAAGTAGCGACCGAGGAACTTCACGAGCTCGTCGGGCTTGCGGGTCTCTGCGAGCGAGGTGAACCCGACCAGATCGGAGAAGAAGATGGTGA
>JANXOP010000348.1 GCA_025357755.1 Kofleriaceae bacterium
GGCGCCGAGGCCAACGAGAACGCACTCAAGATCGCGCGGTTGTTCACGCGGCGAACCGGAAATCTGGCGCGACGATCGAGCTATCACGGTGCGTCGGTGGGAGCCCTGTCGCTTACAGGCGACTGGCGCCGGCCTCCACTCGAGCCGCTGCTCGGTGGCATCGTGCGCGCCGAGGACTGCTACTGCGATCGCTGTCCATTCGGAAAGCAAGTCGCGACGTGCGAGCGCGAGTGCGCGAGCCACATCGGTGATCTCATGCGTATGGGACCGCGCCAGATCGCGGCCGTGTTCCTCGAGCCCGTGCCGGGCGCGAATGGCGTGCTCGTGCCGCCGTCGGAGTACTGGCCGATGGTGAAACAAGAGTGCGTCAACGATGGCGCGTTGCTCGTTGCGGATGAGGTGCTCACGGGTTTCGGTCGTACCGGCAAGCCGTTCGGTTTCCAGCACTGGGATGTCAAGCCAGACATGATCACCGTCGCCAAGGGTCTCGCCTCTGGCTACGCGACGATCGGTGCCGTGATCGTGAACGACCGGATCGCGAAATACTTCGATGACCACGTGCTCGCGTGCGGCTTGACCTACTACGCGCATCCGACCGCGTGTGCGGCCGCGCTCGAGACGATGAAGGTCTACGAGGACGAGGACCTGTACGCGAATGCGGAGCGCCTCGGGCCGGTGTTGCTGCGCGAGCTCGACGCGATCCGCGATGCGATCGCGCCGAAGACCTTCACGCGCGGCCTCGGGTTGCTCGCGGCACTCGAGGTCGACAATGCGCCGATCGAGCACTGGCAGCACCTGAACGCGGAACTCGCAAGGCGCCGGCTCTCGCTTCACGTCGACGGCAAGAAGGGCACGGCGATCTTCGCGCCGCCACTGTGCATCTCGGAACAAGAACTAGTCACCGGCGTGCGGTCATTTGGCGAAGCGGCTAAGGTCGCGTTCGGATCGACATGACCGGCAAACACGGAAACAAGATTGTCGCGAGCGTCGCCGATGCACTCGCTCCACTCAAAGATGGCATGACCATCATGGTAGGCGGCTTTGGCCTCTCGGGAAATCCCGAGGCGCTGATCCGCGGCGTGGTCGAGCGTGGTGTTCGCGACCTAACGTTGGTCTCGAACAATGCCGGCAACCTCGGGAAGGGTCTCGCGACCTGGCTCAAGGCCGGCATCATCAAGAAGGTCATCTGCAGCTACATCGGTGCAAACGAAGACCTTCACACCCGTATGGCATCGGGTGAAGTGAGGGTCGAGATCACACCGCAAGGCACGCTCGCGGAGCGCATGCGCGCTGCAGGTGCAGGCATCCCGGCGTTCTTCACGCCGACCGGAGCCGGCACGATCGTCGAAGAGGGCAAGGAGGTCCGCGAGATCGATGGCAAGCGGTGCCTTCTCGAGCACGCCCTCATGGGCGATGTCGCCTTGGTCCGGGCGGCGAAATCCGATCACTTCGGCAACCTCCGGTTCTGGCGCACCGCACGCAACTTCAACCCTGTGATGGCGGCCGCCGCGAAGCTCTCGATCGTCGAGTGCGACTCGCTCGTCGAAAATGGCGCGATCGATCCTGACGACGTGCATCTCGCCGGCATCTTCGTCCACAAGATCGTCCAGGTGCCGGAACACGAAAACTCGTTCGAATACAGAACGGTCCGAAAACGATGACCTACTCGACCGAAGACATGGCGCGTCGTGCGGCGCGTGAAATTCCCGCCGGCTCGCTCGTCAACCTGGGCATCGGCCTACCGACCCAAGTCGCCGACTACCTGCCGGCCGGTCACGCGTGGCTACACTCCGAGAACGGCCTCCTCGGCATGGGGCCCTTTCCGTACGAGGGTGACGAGGATCCGAACCTCATTAATGCCGGCAAGCAGACCGTCACCGTGCTCCCCGGCGGCTCCACGTTCGATTCCGCTGCATCGTTCGGCATGATCCGCGGCGGTCACGTCGACATCGCGATCCTCGGTGCCATGCAGGTCTCGGCCGGTGGAGACCTTGCGAACTGGGCCGTGCCCGGCGGCAAGGTCATGGGTATCGGTGGCGCGATGGATCTCGCGAACGGCTGCCGCCGCGTGATCGCGATGATGCAGCACACCACGAAGAAGGGTGAGCACAAGCTCGTCGCACGCTGCGACTACCCGCTGACCGCGATGCGCGTCATCTCACTCGTCATCACCGAGCTCGGAGCCTTCGAACCGACGGGTCACGGTTTCCGCGTCGTCGAGCTCGCGCCTGGCATCACGCAGGATCAAGCACAGGCCGCGACCGGCGCGCCACTCGTTTACGTTCTCTAGTTGGCGTCCCAAATGGGCGTCCCAAATGGGGACGGTAACTCGTTAGTCACTTTACGACCTGTAACTCGCTGAAGTTACACTCCCGCGCAGGGACGGTAACTCACATCACGGAACGCAGCTCCAGCAGCAACTGTGCGTGAATCCGCTCGCAGACATCGGTCGGCCGACTAGCGTGCCGAACGATCCGCGAAACCGTCTGCTGACTGACCCCGAGCGCCGCTGCCATGTCAGCCCCGGTGAGCCCAACCGCGACGCCGCTGTGAATCGCTGCGCAACGTGCGAGTTGAACCCGCGTGTTGCGACTGCGCGACGCTACACGCGCGGGATCGAGTCCGAACATCGCACTCGCCAATTCCACTACTCGGCGGGGATCCGGTCGAATGCGACCGAAATTTCGAATCACGAGCGGAACCTGACGTTCGAACGGCGTAGCCGCGTTGAGCTGTCCAAACGGTTGGGTCTCATGGAGGATCTTCGTTGTGTTCGGGCGTTCTGGCGCATCAGGGTGCCCGTCGACGAAAGCGTCGAACGCATCGATGTCGACACGAGCTAGCTCCAACCCCAACTGGATGTGTAGCCACGTGGGTGGTGTGGTTGTGGCGAGATAGGCGCGATGACTCGTCCAGCTCGAATCAGCAGCGCGCTCGACGACGGACGCGCGAACCGGGTTGTTATGAATGTACCCGATGAGTGCGCCGACTCCTTCGGGTGCCACCGCGTGATCGCGTGCTCTCTCGGCGAACACCGGACCGATGCGTTTGTGCTTCTGGTTAACCCCCGCAGCGAATGGAATGTTGACGCATCGACTCCATTCCGCGAGAGGTGAGCGCCCGGCGACTGCAGCGAGATGAATATGGTTGCTCATCAGTGCATACGAGATGCATCGCCAGTCGCTTTGCTCGAGCGCACGACCGAGCAGGCGCAAATAGGTTGTGCGTGCTTCGGCGGTCCTCAGGAACCAGCGATGCTCGACGAAGCGCCAGATGAGGTGGTGAACAATTCCAGGTACGTGCTCACGTGCGATTCGCATGAGGCGGGTATCGGCAGCTGCGCGAACCGGTTGCGTGCTTTCGAATGAGTTACCGTCCCTCGCGCGATCAATGATCTCGGTACGTTGCAGAGCGCAAAGTGACTAACGAGTTACCGTCCCCAATTCAGGGGACCAGCGTAGTGCCAACGCTGCCGGGCTCGCGCACGGCGCGGATGAGGTCGGTAGGCGCGAGCTTGCCAAGAATATGGATCGCACCGACGCCGCGATCGACGACCTCGATCGCTTCTTCGAGCTTCGGGATCATGCCGCCGCTGACCGTGCCGTCGGCGATCGCGGCGCGGGCTTCGGCGCGCGTGAGCTGGGCGATGCGCGAGGCGGGGTTCGCGATGTCGCGAAGGACGCCGGGCGCGGAGGTGACGAGGAACAAGCGCTCGACCTGGAGCGTCGCGGCGAGCTGGTTCGCGACGGTGTCGGCGTTGATGTTGAAGATGTTGCCGGCGTGATCACCACCGAGGCATGCGAGTACGGGTGTGTAGCCGGCGGACCAGAGGAGGTCCAGGAGGGTGGTGTCGAAGCCGGTGACATCGCCGACCAGGCCGAGGTCCACGAGCTCGGGGCTGCCGCTGAAGAGAGACGGCGGACGGCGCACGGCCCGAACGGCGTTGTGAAGGCCGACGGTGCGAACGCCCGCGGCGTCGAGGATCGCGCAGAGGTCGACGTTGAGCTTGCCGGCGATGGTCATCTTCATGACGTCGAGGGTTGCAGCGTCGGTGACGCGGCGACCTGCGACCTGGTGGGTCGCGAGGCCGAGCTGCTTCGAAAGCGCGGTCGCTTGCGGGCCGCCGCCGTGGACGATCGCGACGCGCTCGCCCCCATCGATCAGCGTGCGCAGGTCAGACGCGAGCGCGACGGCTTCGCCCGAACCGACGACTTCGCCACCGATCTTGATGACCAAGGTCACGAGCGCAGGGTATGCCATGCGCGATGACCATTGCAGCCGCGCTCGACCACGTAGATGCGGACCATGCGATCGTGCTCACGAAGCAGTGGGTCGAGGTCAATAGCTACACGACGAACGTCGAAGGCGTGAATCGCGTGGGCGCGATGTTGCGCGAGGCATTCGCATTGCCCTCGCTGAGCTGCGAGGTGATTCCGGGTGGTGCAGGTTTCGGCGATCACTTGATCTGGCGCACGCAGGCGCCGGGCGCGCCGATCGTGCTGGTCGGTCATCACGACACGGTCTTTCCGCCGGGCCACTTCGAAGGGTGGCGGGAGGCCGATGGGCGGGCCAATGGGCCCGGGGCGCTGGACATGAAGGGTGGGTTGGCCGTGATCCACGCGGCACTCGCCGCGCTCGAGCGTACAGGGTTGCTCGCGAAGCTGCCCGTCGTCGTGGTTTCGGTCTCCGAGGAAGAAGTCGGCTCGCCGAGCTCGACCGTGCACCTCCAGCGTGTCGCCAAGGATGCGCAGTGCGCGCTCGTGTTCGAATCGGGCAGGGCGGCGGATGCGATCATCACGCGACGCAAAGGGGTGGGCGCATTGACGGTGACGGCGCGCGGTAAGGCGGCGCATGCCGGCAACAATCACAAG
>JANXOP010000368.1 GCA_025357755.1 Kofleriaceae bacterium
TTCTCCGATGCCGGCCTCCCGCCCGGCGTGTTCAACGTCGTTCACGGTGACAAGGTCGCCGTCGATCGCCTCCTCGAGCATCCGAAGATCGCCGCCGTCTCGTTCGTCGGCTCGACGCCGATCGCCCAGTACATCTACGAGACCGGGACCAAGCACGGCAAGCGCGTCCAGGCACTCGGCGGTGCGAAGAACCACATGATCGTGCTCCCGGATGCCGACATGGAGCTCGCCGCGGACGCGGCGGTCTCGGCCGGCTACGGCTCGGCCGGCGAGCGCTGCATGGCGATCTCGATGCTCGTCGGCGTCGGTAGCGCCGCCGACAAGCTCGTGCCGCTGCTCCAGGAGCGGATCGCGAAGCTCAAGGTCGGCGATGGCCTCGAGGCCAGCTCCGAGATGGGCCCGCTGATCAACAAGGCGCACCTCGACAAGGTCCGCGGCTACGTCGATGCCGGTGTCGCCGAGGGCGCGACGCTGGTGACCGATGGTCGTGGCCTCGTTGCTTCGGGCGCCAGCGCGAAGGGCTTCTTCTTGGGGCCGTGCTTGTTCGACAACGTGAAGCCGAGCATGTCGATCTACAAGGACGAGATCTTTGGCCCGGTGTTGTCGATGACGCGCGTCGCGACCTACGCCGAGGCGATCGAGCTCGTGAACAAAAACCCGTACGCAAACGGCGTCGCGATCTTCACGAATGACGGCGGCGCGGCCCGCAAGTTCCAGCACGACGTCGAGGTCGGCATGGTCGGCATCAACGTGCCGATTCCGGTCCCGATGGCCTACTACTCGTTCGGCGGCTGGAAGGCCTCGCTGTTCGGCGACCATCACATCTACGGCCGCGATGGCGTCCACTTCTACACGCGCACCAAGGCGGTCACGTCGCGCTGGCCGGATCCATCGAATCGCCTGGCCAGCGGGGCTGGCGTCAACCTCGGCTTCCCGACGAACAAGTAGATGAAGCTGCGGGTGGTCATCGCAGCGTGGACGGCAAGCGCTGCAGGCTGCGGCTTCACGCCGCAAGCGAGCTCGATCGATGCGCCCGATCCGCAGCGGATCGACGCGCGCTCGAACGATGCGCAGCTCGATGCCCACCTACCGCTCGATGCCAAGGTATTCCTGGATGCACCGCCGCCGATACCGTTCGACGTGTCGATGTGCCCGGCGAGCTACACCTCCACCGTGACCTCGACCTCGACGGTCTCGCACTATCGGATCACCGGCACCGGGAACGCGGCCGCGGTGGAGGCCGCGTGCGAAGCCGATCATCCAGGCTGGACCCACCTGCTCGTCCCCGATGTCGCCGGGGAGGCGGGCCAGGTCGCGGCGATCATTCCCGGGCACGTCGTGTTCTGGCTCGGCGCCGTGCAGCCGAAGAACCAGGCGACGCCGGCGACCGGCTGGGTCTGGGCGAGCGGTGCACCAGTTCCGGCGAGCGCGTGGAGCGAGAACCAACCGAACGACAACGGCGACGGCACCGAGAACAACGACCAGAACTTCGCGTACGTCGACTTCTCGGCAGGAACGATGAACGACTCGGGCGCGAACTACAGCTTCAACGGCGTCTGCGAGTGCGACGGCGTGCCGGTGCCTGCGGCCGTGCAAGCGTACTTCGCGCAGTAGCTCTCAAGCCTTCTTCAGCAGCAACGCCCCGATCGGTACATCCGATCGCAGCATCTGATTCTGCAGGGCCGGCGCCGGCGTCCACTTCGGTTTCGGAATCGTGGGAATCGGCGGCGGTGCGGGCTCGCGCGACAGGTCGGTGAGCAAGATGACCTCTTCGATCTCCGGATCGTCGAAACCGAATTCGACCTCGCCGAGTCGCGCCGCCTCGGTGACCACCTGCGCCGCCGTCGGCCGGAGGTCCGCATCGGGGCGCACCATCCGATCGACGAGCTCGATGATCCCGAGCGGAGCGGTCGGCGGTAGCGCCGCATAGATCGCCATGCCGAGCGCGTGCACGTCATCGCGGCCATCGCGCGGATCGCCGATCCGTGCGTTCGTCCAGTTCGCGAGACACAGCGGGAAGCCGCGCTCCGGTGCGCGCGAGAAGGCATCGATCCAGACGCCATCGTGGATCACGCCACGGCGATGACAGTGCGCGAGGATCGTGCACGCATCGCGGAGCACGAGCACGAGTTGCTCGGCTGCGATCGGCGCTTCGAGCCGCGTGCTCGCGACGAGCTCGTCCGCGATCCAGGGCATCCCATCGTCGACCCCGGTCTCGTAGATGCGCGGCACGCCGGGGTGGCGCAGCGCCTCGAGGATGCAGGCCTCGCGCATGAGCCGGACGCCGGTGGCCCGATCGCGGGCGACCCGAACGCGGGCGCGGCGCGGTAGCACGCGGTGAGTCGTCTCGAAGCACCGTTCGCCCGGAGGTCCGGGCAGCTCACGATCGACGGCATAGTCCGCGAGTGTTCCCACCCTCACGCTTTTTGCAGCTCACGTGCCGCGCGCAACTAGGCATCGGCTGGTCGAATCTGCTGGGGACAAAAGGCCGTTGGGGACGGGAGTCCCCTACCCGTGGGTCCCGCTGGCATGAATACGGATCGTGAAGCTCGACGGTGTGTCCTCGATGGGTTTCGGGATCTCGCTCGTCGACGTGCGCGGGGGCTCGACGATGATGATCTCGGCCGTGCGTGCGAGGACCTCGGCGGCACTCGGCCGGGCGCTCGGCTCGCGCGCGATCATGTCGTCGATCAAGATCGCGAGCTCGCGCGGCGCGTGCGGCGCGAGCTGCGAGACCTGATCGCCTTCGCGCATCATCTGGCCGGTCAGCGCCCGAAACGCGACGAGCCCGAGATCGTGAACGTCGCCGTGCGGCGCGGCCGCGAGGTTCGAATCGTGCGCGACGACATCGCCCCAGCCCCGCACCGAGAACGCGGCACGGCGCTGTGGCGTGCGCACGATCGACGCATCGGTCAGCCGGTTGTGGACGACGCCGCGCGCGTGCGCGTGCTCGAGCACGTCGGCCGCTGTCTTCAGCATCGTAACGAGCTCGCCGAGCGGCAGCGGCTCGTTCGCGACGAGCTCCGCGATCGTGTCGCCGGTGATCAGCTCGAGCGCGACCCATGGACGCTTGTCGTCGAGCACGCCGCACTCGTAGACCCGCGGCACGCCGGGATGCGAGAGCGCTTCGAGCACGCAGGCTTCGCGCAGGATCTGAACCGCGAGCGAGCGCATGTATGCGTGCGCCGGGTGCATGACCTTGACCGCGGCGCGCCGCGGCAGCACCAGGTGGGTCGCGGCGTAGACCAAACCGGTGTCTTCGCTGCGGAGCTCCTGCTCGATCCTGTAGTCACCGACCCGAGCATTCGGGATGAAGCGCGCACTTGTAGCGGTGCGATGCCGAGCCACCGCATTCAGTGTGTCACGACCGACGCATCAGCACCCAGTACAACCCGGCGGAGACCCCGAAGCCTACAAACCACGACCAGTCGTAGATCATCGCCATGGGTGGCCAGAACGCTCCCAACAGCGCGATTGCAAAGCCCGCGACCGTGGCGACCACCGCGGCCGGGTTCCAACCGCTTCTATAACGATAGACGCCGGCCTCCTGATAGAGCGACGGCAGATCGAGCTCGGTCTTCCGGATCACCCAGTAGTCCGTGATCAACACGCCCGCGACCGAGCCGAGCGCAGCGCCGTAGCCACCGAGCCAACCGGTGAGATAGCGCGCCGGATTCGCGAGCAGCTGCCACGGCATCATCACGACTCCGAGCACGCCGGTGATCAGGCCGCCGCGCTTGAAATCGATCTTCTTGGGTAGCGCGTTCGCGAAGTCGTTGGCCGGTGACACGACATTCGCCGCGATGTTCACGGCGAGGGTCGCGATCACCGCGGTGAACATCGCGATCGCGACGATGATCTTGGAATGAAAGCTCGCGGCGAGCTCGATCGGGCTCTCGACCGCGTGACCGAAGATCAACACGGTCGCCGAGGTGATGGCGATCGCCATCGCGGCGAACACGGTCATCGTGGTCGGCAGCGCGACCGCTTGACCGATCACCTGCTCGCGCTGCGATCGGCCGTAGCGCGTGAAGTCCGGCATGTTGAGCGAGAGCGTCGACCAGAACGCGATCGTCGCGGTCAGCGACGGGATCCACGTGCTCCACACCGTACCCTTGCCCTCGTACGACGTGCGCGAGAGCAGCGGGCCGAGGCCACCTGCATGATCGATCGCCCACCACACGAGCAGTGCAGTCATCACGAGCACGTACGGTGCCGCGAAGCGCTCGACGCGGCGCAGGACATCCATGCCGCGGAAGATGATCAGGATGTTGAGGCCCCAGAACAGCGAGAACGAGATCCACTGCGTGTTCGCGAACCCCGCGGCTTGCCACGCCGGATGGGAGATCCCGAGCAGGCCGTGCCAGCCCGGCCACAGCGCCGTGAAGAACACTTGCAGCGCGTAGCCACCGATCCACGCGTTGATGCCGAACCATCCGCACGCGACGATCGCGCGCAAGATCGCCGGCAGGTTGGAGCCGCGCGTGCCGTAGGCGGCGCGCGCGAACACCGGAAACGGAATGCCGTACTTGGTGCCGGGATGCGAGTTGAGCAGGATCGGTGCGAGCACGATCAGGTTGCCGATTAAGATCGCGCCGAGCGCCTGCCACCACGCCATGCCACTCGCGACCATGCCGGAGGCGAGCATGTACGTCGGGATGCAGTGAGCCATCGAGACCCACAGCGCCGAATAGTCGTACGTGGTCCAGGTCCGATCCTTGATCGCCACCGGCGCGAGATCGTGGTTGAACAGCGGCGACGCGCGCAGCTCCTCGGGAGCGCCGAGCTCGACGCGCCCGTCGGTGTGTTTGATGACGTGGCTCATGGGTTGTTCGGGCGGGTACGTGACGAACCTACTACTTCCTCACGGCTAGCTCACCCGTCACTTCGCCGATTTCGGGGGCGCAGCACCGGCGGCAACTCGCATGCAGATCGGGTATCTTTCTCACCGTGACCACGCGTTCATCGGTGAAGAACAGCGACGTAGTACGAGGAACCGCCGCGATCGCGGCCGAGGTCGCCGCGAAGCACGCGGCCGACGTCGACAAGGTCAGTCGGTTCCCGATCGAGACCTTCGAAGCGCTCCGCAAGGCGAAGCTGCTCGCGACCGCCGTGCCGAAAGAATACGGCGGCCAGGGCGCTGGCATGCTCGAGCTCGGGCACCAGTGCGCCGCGCTCGCGCAAGGCTGCGGCAGCTCCGGCATGGTGCTCGCGATGCACCACATCCAGGTCGCGTGCATCGCGCGCCATGGTGCGGGCACGCCGTACTTCGACGCGTACATGCGCGAGCACCTCGTCGAGAGGCAGGAGGTGGTCGCCTCGATCACGTCCGAGAACGGGACGTTCGGCGACACGCGCTCGTCGATCTGCGCGGTCGAGATCCACGGCGATCAGATGGAGCTCGTCAAAGACGCGACCACCGTCTCGTACGGCCAGCACGCGGACGCGCAGCTCGTCACGTGTCGCCGCACGGCGGACTCGCCAGCGAGCGATCAGGTGATGGTGCTGTTCGAAAAAGATCAGTACACGCTCGAGCAGAACGGCGTGTGGGACACGATGGGCATGCGCGGCACGTGCAGCCCCGGCGGCAAGTTCTCCGGCAAGGGCGCCGCGGTGCAGGTCCTACCCGGCTTGTACGCCGATAGCTCGGCGCAGACGATGGTGCCGTACTCGCACATCCTGTGGGCCGCCCTGTGGACCGGCATCGCGAGCGACGCGCTCGGCAAGGCACGCGAGTTCGTGCGCGCCGAAGCGCGCAAGAAGCCCGGGACCGTGCCGGACAAGGCCGTGCGGCTCGCCAAGGCGATGGTCGAGCTCCAGGCGATGCGTCACAACTGGGAGTCCTGCGCGATCGAGTTCGACGAGCTGGCGGGCGACAAGTCGGCGCTCGAGGGCATGGCCTGGGCGCTGCGGATGAACCAGTTGAAGACGTACGCATCGGAGACCGCGCCCAAGCTCGTGCACGAGGCGCTGCAGATCATCGGCATCATGGCGTACAAGAACGATTCGAAGTTCTCCGTCGGGCGCCAGTACCGCGACACGTTGTCGGCGGCGCTCATGGTTTCGAACGACCGCATCGCCAGCAAGAGTGCGTCGATGCTCCTCGTCTTCAAGGACGACTAGAAGGATGACTAGCGATGTCGGCAACTGACTACGAAGCGCTCAAGTTTCACGATGGCCTGGTCAAGGCGGGGCTGATCATTCCCGTCGGTGTCCAGGGCGTGTTCGGTCGCAACCACGTGTTCGAGTCCGTCCTCGAAGGCTTCAACACGGCGGTGTCGAGGCTCGCGAAAGATGATCACGCGGAGTACTTCGTGTACCCGCCGGTGATCGATCGCAAGGTGCTCGAGAAGGTCGACTACATGGATTCGTTTCCGCACCTCGCGGGTACGGTCCATAGCTTCTTCGGCAAGGAGCTCGACGCGCGCAAGCTGTCCGAGCGGATCCACGCGGGCGAACCGTGGGGCCAGGAGATGGGCCTCACCGACGTCACGCTCAACCCCGCCGCTTGCTACCCGGTCTACCCGAGCTTCACGGGCACCGTGCCCGCAGCAGGCAAGCTCGTCACGATGCTCAACTGGGTCTATCGCCACGAGCCCTCACCGGAGCCGACGCGCATGCAAGCGTTCCGCGTCCGCGAGTTCGTGCGCTGCGGCACGCCCGATCAGGTCGTCGAGTGGCGCGACATGTGGCTGCAACGCGGCCTCACGCTCCTCACCACGCTCGGCCTCCAGGCAGCCTCCGATGTCGCCAACGATCCGTTCTTCGGCAAGGGCGGCAAGATGCTCGCCGCGAGCCAGCGCGAGCAGAAGCTCAAGTTCGAAGTGCTCGTGCCGGTGATCTCGAAGGACAAGCCGACCGCGTGCTGCTCCTTCAACTTTCACGAGGGTCACTTCGGCGAGGTGTTCGACATCCAGACGCCCGACGGCAACGTCGCAAATACGGCATGCCTGGGCTTTGGCCTCGAGCGCTGCGTGATGGCGTTGTTCCAAGAGCACGGCTTCGATCCGGCTACCTGGCCGAGCGAGGTCCGCGCGGTGCTCTGGCCCCAGACCGTCGCGTGAAGGTCCTCGATCTGGATGCCGCGACGTACCAGCGGCACTCGCTCCACGCGGAAGACCGGGTCTGGGTCGAGAAGAACTGCTACGTCGATATCTGGATCGAGGTGATCCACGCGGTCGGCTGCGAGCCGCTCGCGATCGCGCCGTTCGTCGTCGCGTTGGACTTCGAAGGCGACCAGTGGACGTTCTTCAAGCCACCCCATGACGAGCTCCGCGAGCTCTACGGCCTCGACACCCAGGAGCTCAACTGCTGGCGACCGTTACTCGCGCACGCCGAGGAGCACCTCGCCGCCGGAAAGTTGATCTCGACCGAGGCCGACGCGTGGTGGTTGCCCGATACGTCGGGCACCGACTATCGCCGCCAGCATACCAAGTCGACGATCGTGCTCAACGACCTCGATGTCGCGGCGAAGCGACTCGGCTACTGGCACAACGCTGGCTACTTCCTGCTCGAGGGCGAGGACTTCGACAAGACGTTCCGCGTCGGGTTCGAACCTGATCCGGCCTTCATGCCGTTCTTTGCAGAATTCATTCGCATCGATCGCAAGGTGATCCGGCCGGTCGACGAGCTCCGTGCGATGTCGAAGCGGCTGCTCGCGAAGCACCTCGCGCGCATGCCGGTCGACAATCCGATCCGGCGGTTCGCGGCTCGGTTCACGGCGGACCTGCCGGAGCTCCAGGCGCTCGGGCTCGCGCACTATCACGCATGGGCGTTCGCGACCGTCCGCCAGCTCGGTGCCGCGGCCGAGCTGCTGGCGCGCCACCTCGACTGGGTGGGCGGTCCGTCGACCGCGATCGCGGCGTACGATCACATCTCGCAGGGCGCGAAGACCTTCATCTTGAAGGCGGCCCGCGCCGTCAACTCGAAGAAGCCCTTCGATCCGAGCGCGACGTTCGAAGAGTGGGCGATCGCCTGGGATTCGGCGCTAGTCGCACTTGGAGAGCTCCGAGCGCTCGGCTAGAGGCACGCGTTCGTGGCAGACTGTGCCCGATGTCGCGCACGCGCGTCGGGATCGATCTCGTCCAGGTCACGCGGATCACCGCGTCCGTCGAGGCGTTCGGCGAGAGGTTTCTGCGCCGGATCTTCACCCCGCGCGAGATCGCGTACGCGCGCGACCGTCCCGACAGCCTGGCTGCACGCTTCGCCGCGAAGGAAGCGGCCAAAAAAGCGCTCGCGCTCGAGGGCGTTGGCTGGACCGAGATCGAGGTCGTGCGGCAACCCAGCGGCGCGTGCGAGCTCGAGCTCCACGGTGCCGCGCGCGCCGCGGCCGAAGCGATCGGTGCCCACGATCTAGCCCTGTCCCTGAGCCACGAAGGAGATTTCGCGACCGCTATCGTCGTCGCGAGGTGTGAACAAGCATGACCACTACCAGTGATAACGCCACGAAGATTCGCAGCATCCTCAAGGAGCACGGCCGGCTCTCCAAGGACATCGACACGCTCGATGCGGGTGCGGACCTCTACCAAGCGGGCATGACCTCGCACGCGAGCGTCAACGTGATGCTCGCGCTCGAGGGTGAGTTCGATGTCGAGTTTCCGGATGCGATGTTGAAGCGCAGCGTGTTCGAGAGCGTCACCGCGATCGGCAGCGCGATCGACGAGCTCACCGCGGGTAAGTAATGACCGGACGGGTTCGCGGCGTCAGCGGCAACGCCGAGATCCGAATCGACCACGGCTGGGAGGTCGCGGCTGCACCCGCCGGGCGGAGCGCCGACCACGCCGCACTGCTCGGCAGCCTCGATCATCTGCGCTGGGTTCCAGCGCAGGTTCCGGGCACCGCGGCGAGTGCGCTGCGCGCGGCGAGCCTGTGGAACCTCGACGAACACCGCAACTTCGACGGTGAAGACTTCTGGTGGCGCGTGCCCCTCGGCGCCGATCCGCTGCCCACCGCCAGCGGCGCTGTCTGGATCCTCGGGTTCGACGGCATCGCGACACTCTGGGACGCGTGGGTCGACGGCGTGCACGTCGCATCCGGCGACAGCATGTGGGAGCGCACCGAGGTCGCGCTCGAGCACACGCCGAAAGAGCTCGTGATCCGCTGCCGCTCGCTCGATGCCGAGCTCGCGAAGAAGCGCCCGCGACCGCGCTGGAAGGTGCCGATGCTCGAGCACCAGCAGCTGCGCTGGTTCCGCACCACCCTGCTCGGTCGGACGCCCGGTTGGTCGCCGCCCTGTGCCGCGGTCGGGCCGTGGCGCGCGGTGTGGCTCGAGCAACGCGTGCATCCGATCGGTGATGTCCGGATGAGCGCGCGTCTCGAAGCCGGCGTCGGGGTTGTCGATGTCGTAGCGGAGCTCTCCGTGGAGAGTGCGAACCTCGTGATCTCGCGCGGCGAGCGGCGCGTGATCGTGGCGATGGAGCTGCACGAGGGTCGCTGGCAAGCCGCCGCGCGCGTCGAGCAGCCGGTGCTGTGGTGGCCACACACGCACGGCAATCCGGCGCTCTACGACGTCGCGATCGAGGCCAACAGTCTGCGTGACGATCTTCGTGCCGAAGTTCGGGTCGACCTCGGGCGCATCGGGTTTCGCACGATCGAGGTCGGGGTTGATTTCGCGATCCGCGTGAACGGAGTCCCCGTGTTCGCGCGCGGTGCGTGCTGGACGCCGCTCGACGCGGTGTCACTGAACGCATCACCGACCGCCGTGCGTGAAGCCGTCGAGCGCCTGCGCGACGCCGGCATGAACATGGTCCGCATCGCTGGCACGATGACGTACGAGAGCGACGCGCTCCACGACGCACTCGACGAGCACGGGGTCCTCGTGTGGCAGGACTTGATGTTCGCGAACATGGATTATCCCGAGGACGCCGCGTTCACCGCGAGCGTCGAGCGCGAGGTCAAAGCGGAGCTCGGCCGGCTGCAAGCACGGCCCTCGCTCGCGATCGTGTGCGGCAACAGCGAGGGCGAGCAGCAAGCTGCGATGTGGGGCGCGCCGCGCGATCGCTGGGCGCCGCCGCTGTTTCATCAGGTGCTCCGCGCCGCCGTGCACGCGGTGGTTCCGGAGGTGGCGTACGTGCCGTCTTCGACCCACGGTGGCGCATTCCCGCACGCGTCGAACGTCGGGCCATCATCGTACTACGGGGTCGGCGCGTACCTGCGTCCGCTGGAGGATGCGCGACGTGCGGAGGTCGCGTTCGCGTCGGAGTGCCTCGCGTTCGCGAACATTCCCTCCGCGAGCGGCCTGCCTACGGGTGCGCGCGTGCACTCGGCTGCATGGAAGGCTCGCTCGCCGCGCGACCTCGGGGCAGGCTGGGACTTCGACGACGTTCGCGATCATTACGTCGAGCGCGTGTTCGGCGTCGATCCGACGACGCTGCGATTCACCGATCACGATCGCTATCTCGAGCTCGGTCGCCACGCGACCGGTGAAGTGATGGCACGCACGTTCGGCGAGTGGCGCCGCGCCCGCTCGGTCACGCACGGCGCGCTGATCTGGTTTCTCCAGGACCTCTGGCCCGGCGCGGGCTGGGGCGTCGTCGATGCACACGGGCGGCCGAAGGCGTGCTGGTACGCGCTGCGCCGCGCCCTCGCCCCCGTCGCGCTCGCGATCACCGACGAAGGTACGAACGGTCTTGCCTTACATCTCACCAACGAGACGGCGGCGCCGATCACGCGCATGCTCTCGGTCGATCTGTGGCGCGGAGGCGCGACGAACGTCGGGCACGCCGCGCGCGAGGTCACGGTGCCAGCGCATGCCGCGATCGAGCTCGCCGCCGCCGAGCTCTTCGACGGGTTCTACGACCTGTCCTACGCGTATCGGTTCGGTCCGCCCTCCGCGCAGGTCATCCACGCGCAGTTCGGTGAGTGCGACCAGTTCTGGTTTCCTGGCGGCACGGCCGCACGCGAAGCCGAGGTCGGGCTGTGGGCCAAGCACGACGGCGCGACCCTAAAGGTCGGAGCAACCCGGTTCGCGCAGTTCGTCTCGATCGAGCTACCGGGATGGCTACCCGCCGACGATGGCTTCCACCTCGCGCCGGGTCAGAGCCGCACGATCAGCGTGCGACGCACCGGTGGTGTGGTCAAGCCAGGCAGCGTGAGTGCGCTCAACGCGGAGGCAGGGGCGAAGATCGAGTCACCACCACGAGCAGAGCCGTGACCGGGGCGCTGATCGGTGCCGCGACCGGCGGCTTTTTCGGGGCCGCGCGCGCGCGCTTCGGGTGGCTGCACCGCGGGGGGCCCACGGCGCTCGTGATCGTCCCACCGTTCGGTTACGAGGCCGTGTGTGCGCACCGCGCGTTGCGCCACCTCGCGGAAGCTGCCGCGAACGCCGGGCTGACCGCCGTGCGCTTCGACCTCGACGGGACCGGCGATAGCGAGGGCAGCGACCTCGATCCCGATCGCCTCGGAGCGTGGCTCGCGAGCATCGACGATGCGTGCAATCTCGCGCGCAGCGCAGGTGCCCAGCAGCTCGTCCTCGCAGGGGTGCGGCTCGGCGCGACGCTCGCGGTGCTCGCCGGCGTGCGCCGCGCACCTCACGGCGACGTCGCGGGCATCGTCACGATCGCAGCAGTCGCCAGTGGCAAGGCGCTCGTGCGCGAAGGGCGTGCGCTGCAGATGCAGCTCCAGCTCGCGCCCGCGCCGCCCGGTATCGCCGCGACGCCGGGCGAGCAAGATCTGCACGAGGTCGTCGGCTTCGCGCAGACCGCAGAGACTCGCGCCGCACTCGGCCAGATCGATCTCTTGAAGACGCCGCATGCGCCGGCGCCGGCGATGCTCGTGATCGATCGCGACGATCTCGCTCCAAACGACAAGCTGGTCGCCACGATGCGTGCGCTCGGCACCATCGTCGAGCAGGTCCGGCTGCCCGGCTATGTCGAGATGATGCTCGATCCCCACGTCGCCCAGGTCCCCGACGCGATCCTCGCCGCGACGATCTCGTTCGCGAAGGCGTGCCCTGCCCTGGCGCCGGCGCCGGCACCGGCACTCGAGCTCGTCGCGAAGAGGATCTTTTCGTCAGCCGAAATCACCGAGGAGCTCGTGACGATCGATCGCGACCTCGCCGCGATCGCGAGCGCGCGCGGCCCGATCAAGCGCGCCGTGATCCTGGCGAATGCGGGTGGCGTCTACCGCATCGGTCCGAACCGGCTGTACGTCGAGCTCGCGCGCTCGCTCGCGGCCGCGGGCGAGACGTTGGTGGTGCGCGCGGATCTTTCGGGCCTCGGCGATAGCCGGACCCGCTCGGGCAGCGCCGAGAACGTCGTCTACAGCGATCACGCGGTCGCGGATCTCGGTGCCCTCGCCGCGTGGGCCCGCGCGCGAGGCGCGCGTGAGGTCGCGATCGTCGGGTTGTGCTCGGGCGCGTATCACGCGATCAAGGGGGGCCTCGCTCACGCGATCGAGACGATCGTGCCTATCAACCCGCTGACGTTCTTCTGGAAGCCTGGCATGCCGCTCGACTACGCGGGCTTTCGGGTCACCGGGGATGCGCAGCGCTACAAGCAAGCGATGCGCAGCGCCGCAGCGTGGAAGAAGGTGCTGCGCGGCGACGTCGATCTTCGTCGGGTAAGCCGCACCTTCGCGCTCCGCGTGAAGCACGCGCTCGAGCATCGTGGGCGCGACGTGCTGCGTCGGTTGCGCGTCCCGCTGACCGAGGATCTCGGCAGCGAGCTCCTCGCACTCGCTCGCAAGGGCACCGCGATCAAGTTCGTGTTCGCGGGGAGTGATCCGGGACATGCGCTGCTGACCGAGCAAGGCGGCTCGGCCGTGCCGAAGCTGGAGCGGGCGGGTATGCTTTCGATCGAGATGATCGCCGACGCGGACCACACGTTCACGGCGCGCTGGACGCATCCTCTGTTCGTGGCGGCGGTCATCCGAGCTCTCGGCCCGCTTCGATGAGGCCGAGCAACGCGGGAGCCACTTGACCGCACGCACACCGACGGCGACCGAGACGCTCGGTCAGCTGGTCAGCGGCCGGATGCCGGCCCTCGACGGCTTGCGCGGCATCGCGATCCTGCTCGTGCTCGCACATGGCTTCGATGTCATCCAGACCTCGCACGGACCCGGTCGCGCGGTCGACCTCGCACTCGATCTCGGCTGGATCGGCGTGCAGCTGTTCTTCGTCCTTTCGGGGTTCTTGATCACCGGCATCCTCCTCGATACGCGGCGAGCTCCGGGCTACTACAAGCACTTCCTGATCCGCCGCGTCTTGAGAATTTTCCCCCTCTACTACGCGGTGTTGATCGTCGCGTTCGTGATCGCACCGCACGTCGTCCACGTGCCGCCGGGCCACGGCGATCATCAGATCTGGTTGTGGACCTACCTGACCAACTTCGCGGAGCCGTTCGGGCGTGGCGAGCCGGTGTTCCCGCACTTCTGGTCACTCGCGGTCGAGGAGCAGTTCTACATCCTGTGGCCGGTCGTCGTGTACCTCGTCGCGCGTCGCGGCACGATCGCGGTCGGCGCCGTGCTCGTCGTGGTCGCGATCGCGGCGCGGATCTACGTGCGCGCGCACTACAACGAACAGGCCGCCTACACGTTCACGCCGTGCCGCATGGACGCACTCGCGATCGGCGCGATCACGGCCGCGCTGATCCGCAGCGAGCGCGTGCGCGCGCTGATCGCGCACCACCACGCGACGATGATGGCGGTCGCGGGCGCGCTCGTCGTGATCGGCGGCGCGGCGCTGGGTCACTTCTTCCGCGAAGGCCCGAACATGCAGACCAGTGGCTACACGATCATCGCGATCGGGTTCGCCCTGATCCTCGTCGCGGCGCTGCCCCCGCGGCGGCTCCCGGCGCGCCTGCTCGGCTTCGCACCGCTCCGCGCGGTCGGCCTCTACAGCTATGGCATGTACGTGTTCCACGCGCCGCTGCATGTCTATGTCGGCCTGCCGATCCTCGAGGCGATCAACCCGACCTACGGCACGGCGACCGGCGTGATCTACGCGCTCGTGCTCGGCCTCGTCACGCTCGGCCTCGCGATGCTTTCGTACCATCTGTTCGAGGTTCGGTTCTTGCGGTTGAAGCCGAAGCTCGCACCGCTGAACGCACCATGAGCACGATCGAGATCCGCGAACAACTCGGCGACCTCTCGGCACTCTGCGTCGGTGATCGCGCCGCTCCCAGGCTCGTCGTCTTCCTGCACGGGCGCGAGATGGAAGCCGCGGATCTCGCGCCGTTCGTCCATGCGATGGCGCGCGATGCCTTCTGGGTGTTTCCCGATGCGCCGCTCCTCTCGACGCGCGCACGCACGTGGTGGCCGGTCGATGCGGAGGCGCGGCTGCGCGGGCTCGCGCACGGGCCGATGGAGCTCTCGGAGATGGATCCACCGGGCCGCGCCGAAGCGCGCGCGCAGCTCGGCTCGCTGCTCGCCGCCGTCGATGCCGCGCACAGGCCGTTCGTCCTCGTCGGGTTCTCGCAAGGCGGCATGCTCGCGATGGACTACGTGCTGCACGGCGGCCTGCGGCCCGCCGCGCTCGCGCTATTGTCGTCGACCCGGATCGCGCTGGCGGACTGGCAAGCGCGTGCGAGCGTGCTCGCGAACCTGCGCGTCCTGGTCGCGCACGGCACGGCCGATGCCGAGCTGTCGTTCACCGCCGGCGAGTTGCTCCGCGACTTCGCGAGCGCTTCCGGCGCGGTCACGACCTGGCTGCCGTTCGAGGGCGGTCACGAGCTGCCGTTCGTGGTGTGGCGCGCACTCAAGAAGCTGGTCGCTGGCCTCGGACCGATCAGCGAAGGGTGAGCGCGGCGAGCTGCTTCGCGCGCACGCCCGGCTCCGCGCGCGCGTCGTACTCGGTGAGCGTGAGCTTGCGACCGAGCACGTCCTCGATCGCGAACTGCGCCCACACGCGTAGATAGGCCTGCGGATCGGCGAGCCCGAGCTTCAGCCGGGCGAGCTCGCCCTTGCCGAGTGGAGACGCCGCGTACGCCTGCGCGCCGATCAAGCGCAGCGCCGGCTGCTTGCTCGCGAGCCACGCTTCGCCGACCGCGCCGTCGAGCCCACCGGGATACGCCTTCGCCCAGGCGCGCACTGGCAGCGTGACGTCCCACTCGCGCGCGAGCTGGTCGGCGGTCCACGCGATCGACCGATCGAGATGACAGAGGTTGCACGCGTTCGGTCCGCCCTCGCCGAGGATCTGCGGATCGGTCGGGGAGTTGATCCGGTGCGTGCGGACCAGATGATCGATGCCCATCACCATCCGTGGCATGTGGCAATCGAGGCAGGTCGTGGTCGCGTGGCCGGCACCTGCATGCGCCGTCGCCGCCGCCGGATCTGCGAGCTTGTCGTGGCAATGAACGCACGCGGTGGTCGAACGCTGCGCATCGAGCTTCGGATCGGCGCGGTGCGGGTCATGACAATCGGTGCACTTGATCCCGCGGCATGGCGACGCGGCAAGGTCGAGCGCTTCGCTCGAATTGCGCGTCGCGGTGTGATCGGCGAGCCGTGGCGACGGCCCGGAGTGGCACTGCGCGCACACCGCATTGATCACGCTCGGATCGCGGCGCTCCTCGGAGAACGTCGCGCTCGGCACGGTCACACCGGCGCGCGAGGGCACGCCCTGCGGTACGAAGTGGATCGCGCCTCCCGCCGCATGATCGCGGCCACCGAGGTGACAGCTCTCGCAGCTGATGCCCGTCGTGATCTGCTGCTCCGTCACCAGGCGCTCGCCACCCGCGGGTGCGGTGAAGCTCTGCTCGAGGCCGTGACCGAGCTGCGACGGTCCCGACGAGCGCGCGATCCGCTGCGCGAACGGATACGTCGAGTGACACCACGGACATCGCTCGGCCCACGGCTCGCGGACCGGCGCGTAGACATCGGATGCAGCCTCGGTCAGCCACGGATCGAAGTACGCCGCCGGGTACCAGCCGCCACGTCGCGGCCACCAGCCAAACGGCAGCCGGACCTCGTCGGTGTGGCCGGTCTCGATGCCGACGTACTCCTGGAGGCCGCGCCGGCCGATCGTCCGCGTGACGCGATAGCGGGTCTCCGTCGCGCCCTTCGCGACTGCCATCGTGTAGCCGGTCGCATCGTGCGTGAAGTGCGCTTCGCCGCCGGCGTAGGTCACGGTCACATTCGCGAAGTCGCCGATGATCGCCGAGGGCTCCTCGGCCTTCGCGTTCATCACGCGATGCAGGCTCTGCGCCCAGCGCGCGAATTCGTCCGCGTGACAGCCGCCGCACACGCCCGGGCCGACATAGTCCGCGGCGGTCGTGTTCGAGCTCGGGCCGGGACGCGCCGCGAGCTTCGGCGCTGCGTTGATCGGAGGTGGCGTCGGGTTTGGCGCCGGGCTCTCGCAGCCCGCGGCCACGCACGCGAGCACGAGCGCTGCTCGCGCTAGGCCCACGTCACGCCGCAGCACTGCTCGGACAGCCGCCACAACTTGAGCGCTTCGCGATCATCGCGCGCCCAGCGCGAGGGCTTGGTCGGCTTTTCGTTCGCGAAGTACAGCCCGCTCGCACCTTCGAGCTGCGGCGAGCTCGCCACGAACACCGACGTCCGCGCGCCCTGTGCGACGGTCTTGAGCAGCGGCCGCGCGAGCTTCGCGACGGTGCGATACAGCGCCGAGCCGGTCTGCCCGAAGTTGCTCGCGACCGCACCGGGATGGAGCGAATTCGAGGTCACATTCTGCGCGGCGAGGCGGCGCGCCGATTCGCGCGCGAACCAGATGTTGCACAGCTTCGCCGTGCCGTAGACCGCGTTCTGGCCGCGCCAGCGCTGCATCGTAGCGAGGTCGTCCCAGACGAACGAGGCCATGCGATGCGCTGCCGACGAGACGGTCACGATCCGCGCGGGTGCACTCGCCGCGAGCAGATCCTTGAGCTCGTAGGTCAGGAGGAACGCCGCGAGGTGATCGAGTGCGAAGGTCTTCTCGAAGCCATCGACCGTGAGCTCGCGCGCACCGTGGATGCCACCCGCGTTGTTGATCAAGACATCGAGGCGCGAGCACCGCTTGCGGATCTCGGCACCCGCCGCGCGGACCGCGGCGAGCGAGTACAGGTCCGCGACCACGGTGTCGTGGGCCACGTTCGCGAGCGCGGCATCGGCCTTCGCCGGATCCCGAACGATCGCGATGATGTGCGCCCCCATCGCGGAGAGCGCCTTCGCGGTCTCGAGCCCGATCCCCGCGCTCGCGCCGGTGATCGCTACAGTCTTGCCGGCCATGAGGCTCACGGGCGCCACCTTACTCCTTAGGCCCAGGAATCGATACAATCTGGGCGATGGCCGATAGCGCTCAGGTTCACTACTTGTTCAAGTTGTTCGTCGGGTCGCTCGACGATGCGGGTCACATCACCGAGGTCGCCAAGCAGGTGAACGAGTGGGCCGCCAAGGACAAGGTGGCCGTCAAGAGCGTCGGCGCCGCCGTTGCCAAGGGCAAGCTGATGCTGACCATCGGCTACCGCGACGACGAGGAGCCCTACGAGGTCGCGCTGCATTCGAGCAAGATCGGGCGGGTCGGCCCGCTCGACGGTGACGAGCAGCAGCGGTTCACCCGTGCCATCGTGGCCGGAGGCAATAACTGGCCACCCGTCCTGGGGCACGCCCTCTACGTAACGAAGGACGGCGATCTCTATTTGGTCGTGCTATCGCTCGTCGAGCCGCCGCGCGAAGAGTAGCCCCTTGCCCTGCCCCAACGACGAAACGTTAGCCGCCATGGTCGAGCGCTCGCTCGATCCGGCGCGTTTCGGCGAGCTCGAGGTCCACCTCGATAGCTGCCCCCACTGTCGCAAGATGGTCGCGGCCTTGGCGCTCGGCTCGCGCCCCGCGAACGAGGTCCCAGCGGTCCCGTTCGCGGAGCTGGGGCTCGCAGCGAACACCGTGATCCACGATCGCTACGAGGTCGGCACCGAGCTCGGCCACGGCGGCATGGGCACGGTCTACCTCGCGCACGATCGCTCGCTCGGTCGCGATGTCGCCCTGAAGTTACATCGCACGGGCTCGGTCGGCGATCGGCTGCAGCGCGAAGCGGTCGCGATGGCGAGGCTCGCGCATCCGAATGTGGTGAACGTGTTCGAAGTCGCGATGCACGACGACCGGATGTTCGTCGCGATGGAGTACGTCAAGGGCGGCACGTTGCGCAGCTGGCTCGCCGCCGAGCCCCGGCGCTGGCGCGACACGGTCGCGATGCTGATCGAAGCCGGGCGCGGGCTCGCGGCCGCGCACGCCGCCGGCCTCGTCCATCGCGACTTCAAACCCGAGAACATCCTCGTCGGTGAAGACGGGCGCCCGCGGGTCGGCGATTTCGGGCTCGCTCGCACCGATCACGCCGCGTTGCCTGCCGAGCCGGAGGCGCTAGAGGACGCGCTCGCGCTCGCGCTCACCGTCACCGGGGGCGTGTCGGGCACGCCGGCTTACATGGCACCCGAGCAGCTCGATGGCGCGAGCGTCGATGCGCGCAGCGATCAATTCGCGTTCGCGATCGTCGCGTGGGAGGCACTCTACGGCAAGCGCCCGTTCGCCGGCACCACGCTCGCGGCGCTGCGCGAATCGATCGCGAGGCACGGGCAAGGGCACGGGCACGGGTACGAGCTCGTCGCTCCCGCGTCGCCGGTCCCCGACCGCGTGCGCGCGGTGATCGAGCGCGGCCTCGAGCACGAGCCCGCCAAGCGGTTCCCCGACATGACGGCGATGTTGAGTGCGCTGCGCGTGGCCGCGACCCCACGCACCGCTCGCACCATCGTCGCGGCCGGCGTGGCGCTGCTCGCGGTCAGCGCCGGCGCGCTGGTCATCTACGGCACGATCGCGTCACGCCAGCGCGCGGCGACGTGCGAGCTCGCCGCGGATCGCGTCGCCGCGGCCTGGTCGCCGATCCTCCGTGCGACCACGGAGGTCGCGTTCCTCAGGTCGGGCCGGCCGACGGCCGCAGCGTCCTTCGAGCGGACCGCACAGGCGCTCGATCGGTACGGAACGGTGCTCGCGAACCAAGCGCGCGCGGTCTGCCGCGACACCGAGCAGACCGCACGCGAGCGGTCCGCGCGCACGAGCTGTCTCGAGGGTCGGCGCTCGGAGCTCGGCGCGGTCGTCGCGGCGCTCGCGACGGCGGCTCCCGACACCGTGGTCCGCGCGCCCGATGCCGCGTGGGCCTTGTGGGATCCGAAGCCGTGCAGCGATCCCAGAGACCTCGGCGCGCCGACGCTGGCGCCGCTGGCGCCCGGCGATGCGACCACGCTCGCGACCCTGCACGCGGCACTCGATGTCGGTGACTTCAGGCGCGGGCTCGCGATCGGCCTACCGTTCCTCGCCGAGGCGCACGACCACAAGGATGCGAACCTCGAGCTCGCGATCGCCGGCCTCGTCGCCGAGCTCCAAGCCGATGTGGACGAACCAGCCTCGATCGCGATGTTCAATCGCACCGAGGCGCTCGCCGAGACGCTCGGCCGCGACCTCGAGGCCGCCCGCGCGCTCGATGCGCTCGCACGCGCCTCGGGCGTCGGAACGCACGAGCGCCTCGCCGCGCACCACCAGATCGATCTCGCGCGCGCGAAGCTCGCGCGGATCGGCGGCAATCCGATCCTCGAGAGCCACATCCTGTTGACCGAGGCCCAGGTCCTCACCGACGAGACCCGGCTCGGCGAGGCCGACAAGGCGATGCGCGCGTCGATCGAGCTGATGGAGAAGACGTACGGCACCGAGCACCCGAACCTCGCCAGCGCGTACGGCGCGCTCGCGCAGATCGAGCTCGAGGCGGGCAAGGACGCGCGAGCCTCGGCGCAGCGAGCGCTCGAGATCGCCCAGCACACGCTCGATGCCGATCATCCGACCGTCGCGGGCGCGAAGATGACGCTCGCGCAGGCGATGCTCCGAGCGCATCGCAACGACGACGCGCGCCGCTTATTCCAGGAGGCCGATGTCTCGTTCGAAAAGGACTACGGCGCGATCGATCCGCGGCGCGCCGCGATCCAGGGCAACCTCGGCGAGCTCGCACTCGCCGAGCAGCGATGGACCGATGCGGCGGCGAGCTTCACGATCGCGCGCGACGTGCTCGCGCAGGTCGCCGGGCCCGAGGGCTTGAGCGTCGCGGGACCGGAGCGCGATCTTTCGGTCGCCTATGTCGCGCTGCACCGGTTCGACGAGGCGCTCGCGCATGCGAGCCGTGCGGTCGCGATCATCGAGAAGGCCGGTCCCGATGGCGAGCCTCGCCTGCCGGGTGCGCTCGAGGATCTGTGCGAGGTCCACCTCGCGCGCGACAAGCCAGCCGAGTGCTTGCCGCTCGCCACGCGCGCGGTCGCGCTGATCGAAGGCCGTGGCAAGGACGCCGATCCGCAGGAGCTCGCCGACGGCCGCTACCTGATCGCGCGTGCGATGTGGGACGGAAAGCAGGATCGAGTGCGCGCGCGTGCCCTCGCCGTGCGCGCGCAGGCCGAGGCGCCCGACACCGAACGCCAGCAGGTCGTCGCGACTTGGCTACGAGCGCATCCGCTGTAGCTACTGCGTCAGTCGATCACGATCACGTAGTCGAACCTCGCGGTCGTGCCCCAGGTCGCGAGACCGATGCCAGGCGCCATGAGGAGCTGCCCGCCGTGGGTATAGGTGTGGCTCGTGCCCGAGGGGCCTTCTTCGGGGAAGGTGCAAAGTGTCTGAGCTGGCGAAAGGGTCGTCGAGGCGTGGGCCACGTAGGTGGCGGTGTAGCCCGCGATCAGCGGCGGGTTGTCGGCGGTGGTCTTCGCAAAGGTTCCGCCCGTCCCGTCCCAGTACGTGGCTGCATCGTTCGACTTGGTGGGCGAGTTGCTCTCCATCTCCTCCCCGCATCCGACCGCGGTCCCGAAATCCATGGTGCTCGCGTTGCGCGTCATCGCGGTCAGGACCATCGAGGCTCGCTGGGAGAACATCGGATCGACCTCGCCATACGTGACGTGCGTGGTGACATAGGTCGCGGTCCCCGGAGCTCCGGCGCTATCGAGCCAGAGCACCGCGAGGTTGCTCTGGCCCTGCTGGACGAGCTGACCATTTGCGACCGTGAAGCTCGCGCCGGTTCCCCCCTGGTGCCACGCCGAAATCTCGGTCGGTTCGGCGAACGGGAGGAACAAGATGATCTTGTCGCCGGCCGTCGCGAGATGCGGATCACAAACATCGCCAACGAGGTCGTGGTCTTGATCGGCTTGATCCGCGTTCTTCACGTGCGGGCAGTTGTCGCAAGCATCGCCGAGCAGGTCACCATCTTCGTCGTGTTGCGTGGCATTGGCCACCGTCGGGCAGTTGTCGCACGCGTCGCCGCGACCATCCGCGTCCGTATCGGCTTGATCGGCATTCGCGTTCGCGACGCAGTTATCGACGCTATCGCGCACGCCATCGCCATCGCTGTCTTGGTCGCCGGTCGTGACGCACGCTCCACCGAGGCGGTCACCGGCGGTCGGATCGTAGCGCTGGCCGGTGTCGCAGCTCGGATCCGCGAAGCTACAGAACCCTGTCGGCTGGCACGTCCCGGCTGCAGCGCCGCTGCGACATTGCGCGGTTTCGGTGCAGGCGAAGGTCGCGCCGGCCGAGCAGCCGGTCGCGAACACCAACACGAGCGCGACCCTCACCCGACGAGTCTACAGCGAGAATCGCTAGAACAGCCGGCCCTGATTGCCAGCACCACCGGTCGGTGCCTTGCTCGGCGCGACCAGGCCCATGTGCTGGAATCCCGCCGCCGTGGCGATGCGACCGCGCGGGGTCCGCGAGATGAAGCCGACCTGGAGCAGGAACGGCTCGACCACCTCCTCGAGCGTGCCGCGCTCCTCGGACAGCGAGGCGGCGATCGATTCGATGCCGACCGGACCACCGTCGAAGCGCTCGCAGATCGAGGACAGATATCCGCGATCGAGAGAATCGAGCCCCGCATGATCGACGGCGAGCCGGTCGAGCGAGGATCCCGCGATCGAGCCATCGATCGAGCCATCGCTCTCCATCTTCGCGAAGTCGCGAACCCGGCGAAGCAGGCGGTTCGCGATGCGCGGCGTACCCCGCGAGCGCCGCGCGATTTCGGTCGCGCCGTCATCATCGATCTCGATGTCGATCAAACGCGCCGAGCGCTTCACGATCGCCTTCATATCCGGCAGGTCGTAGTAGCGGAGCTGCCAGTGGAACCCGAAGCGATCGAGGAGCGGCGCCGATAGCAGGCCCATCCGCGTGGTCGCGCCGAGCAGCGTGAACCGCGGCAACTGCATGGTCACCGCCTTCGCGTGCGGACCGTCGCCGATGAAGAGGTCGAAGCGAAAATCCTCCATCGCGGGATAGAGGTTCTCCTCGATCACCGGGTGCAGCCGGTGGATCTCGTCGATGAACAGCGCATCCCCCTCGCCGAGGTTGGTGAGCAGCGCCGCGAGCTTGCCCTTGTGATCGATCGCGGGGCCCGAGCTGACGTGCAGGTTGACGCCCATCTCGGTCGCGATCACGTGCGCGAGCGTGGTCTTGCCGAGGCCCGGCGGCCCCGCGAACAGGAAGTGATCGAGCGTCCACTTGCCCTGCTTCGCCGCGCCGACGGCGACCTTCAAGTTCTCGATCAGATCGCGCTGACCGATGTACTCGTCGAAGTTGCGCGGGCGCAGCGCGGTTTGCCACGCACGCTCGGTGTTGCGCTCGGTCGCACCGATCTCGCGCGGCCCGTCGCCACCGTCGCCACCTTCACCACCCTCACCACCGTTGTTGCCGCCGGTACCGTCCGTGTGCTTCTTGCGCGCCATCAGCGAGGCATGCTCCGCAGGGCCTGGCGCAGCAGCCCTTCGATCGTCGCCTCGGGCGTGATCGCGAGATCGACGACGGCGGCCTCGGCTTCGTTCGGGCTCCAGCCCATCCCGACGAGCGCGCCGCGTACCTCATCGACCAACGGATGGCCGGTCGATTTGCCCTTGCGCATCGGCTTGACGAGCGAGCCTGCCAGCGCCGGCCGCAGGGCGCCCGATGCGTCCCAGCCGAGCATCAACTCTTCGCACTTCTCGTGAAGCTCGACGACCAGGAGCTCGGCGGTCTTCTTGCCGACGCCCTTGATCCGTGTGAGCCCCGCGACATCTTCACGTGCGATCAGCGCCGCCATGTCGTGCGGGCTCGAGCCCGACAGGATCGCGATCGCGGTCGACGGGCCGACGTTCTTCACCGTGATCAACAGATCGAACAGGGCGCGCTCCTGTCCATCGATGAAGCCGAACAGCGAGAGCCGGTTCTCGGTGGAGTGCGTGAAGATCTTGAGCGTGACGCGCTCGCCCTCCGCCGGCAGCCCCGCGAGCGTGTACGCCGACACGATCACGTCGTAGCCGACGCCATTGCAATCGACGGTCACGTTCGGCGGATCGCGTTCGATCAACGTCCCTTCGAGTCTCGCGATCATCTCACGTGCCTGCCTTCGGCGGACGTCTTACCAGTTTTGCGGCCGGCCGCACCGCGCTCACCAACTTCGCGACCGTGGGCGCCATCGTTCGCCCGTGCGTGATCGCGACCGCGAGAGCATCGGTGGCATCGGCGCGCGGCAATGTCTTGAGGCCGATCAACACCTGGACCATGCGCGCGACCTGGCCCTTGTCGGCGCCACCGGTGCCGGTCACCGCCTTCTTCACGACCGTCGGCGCGTAGGAGGCAACCCGCAAGCCGCACAAGCCCATCACCGCGAGCGCCATGCCGCGCGCTTGCGCGAGCGCGAGCGCGCTGCGCGGGTTCTGGTACGTGAACACATCTTCGACCGCGCAGACGTTCGGTGCGAGCTCGTCGATCACCTCGCGGAGGCCGCGCGCGATCTCACCGAGTCGCGCTTCCATCGCGTGGCCCGCGGGTGCCGAAAGGATGCCGCACTCGACGTAGCGAAGCGCACCGGCATCGTCGTCGATGACCCCGTAGCCGCAGAACCGGCTACCGGGGTCGAGGCCCAGAATCCGCACGCCCTCACCCTACTCCAAGCCGATGACATCGCGCCAGAATGCGCAAAATGCTACCCTTTTCGAGGTGAGGATCGGGCTCGGGATCTGCTTGGCGTTGGGGCTAGCGCACGTCGCGCTCGCCGGACCCGCAGGCCCCGCGGCGACCGATAAGGCCGAGGCGGACCGGCTCTTCGATGAGGGCCGCGAGCTGTTCACCTCCGGCGATCGTGTGCAGGCGTGCAAGCTGTTCGAGCTCAGCCTGCGCAAAGATCCGCGCGCGGTCGGGACGATGCTGAACCTCGGGCTATGCCGCGAAGAAGGCGGCGCCGTCGCCTCCGCTACCCGGTTCTACGCCGAGGCCCGCGACCGCGCGCACGATCAGAAGCTCGCAGAGCACCAGGCCGCCGCGGAGCGCAAGCTCGCGATGCTCGCACCCCGCGTGCCCCACCTGAAGATCGTGTTGCCGCCGAACACGCCACCGACCACTCGCGTGATCGTCGATGACCTCGTGCTCGCACTCGATCAGCTCGGAGACGTTTCGGTCGATCCGGGACAGCGCACGATCGTCGTCGCCGTACCCGACAAGCTACCGTACGAGACCAAGGTGACGATCGCCGAAGCCGAGCATCGGATCGTCGTCGTGCCCGAGCTCCGAGGTGGCAAGACCGTGGTCGTCGCGACCAGTCCACGCGCGCTCTACGGCAAGCTCACGCTCGTCGGTGGCGCGGTGATCGGCGCGACCGCGATCAGCCTCGGCTTGTACGGCGTGCACCTCTACTGGTCGCAGTTCCCGGCGGCCTCGCGCGACGGCACGGATGCGAACGAACCGGGCAAGAACTGCTTCACGTACACCGATCCGGTCCGCCTCGCGAGCCAGTACCACTGCAATCCCCAGGGCGCTGCGCGACTGCGCACCGCCGATCGCTATGCCGCCGCGAGCACGTATCTCGGCATCGCGAGCGTCGTCGTGATGGGCGTCGGCGCGTACCTCTGGTACTCGGCCCCGAACCACCTCGCGCTCGATGTCGCGCCCGATCACGCGGGCCTCGCGCTCGCCGGCCGGTTCTAATTATCGGTCGCGAACTGGTACCACTGGAATGCGATCGCATCCGCACCGTGAGCCGTGAGCCCGGACAGCCAGGGATCGAGATTTGCGCCGGGGTTCGCGATGCTCCCCGCTGTTCCGTTGACGAGACAGATGAGCTTTTCCTTCGTGTATTCGAGCGCGATCGTGTAGCTCGCGGCCGCCTGGGCGCTCGCGCGGACCTCGAGCTGTCCATTGGACAGCGCCACGCTCGTGCTGCCGGAGCCATTGGAATAGACCTGGCAGGTCCAGAGCTCGTCGATGCTGGCTGCCGTGCGGTGGAGGACGAACACGCCCGCGTTCGCCGTCGCCGTCGCACTGCCGAACGTCACCTTCGTTCGCGCTACGAAGTCGCCGGTGCCGACCCCGAGGCTGCGCAGGTACGTATTGCCGCCGGGGTTGATGCGAAGCTCGTCGTGCGTCACCGTCCACGTGCCGCCCGTGTCGAACCAGAGTTGGTTCGGGGTCGTGAACGGATCGAACAGCTGATGGCTCGGTAGGCCCGACGAGGTATCGCAGAGCGCGTCGATGCCGTCGCCGTCCGGATCGAGCGTATCGGTGGTGATGTCGAGCGGGAACGCCGGGCACGCGTCACACGCATCGGCGAACGTGTCGCCATCCTCGTCGTGAGCGGGCCCGAGCAAGCACGGCTGGCAGGTCGGGCACGAGCTCGCATCGACGGGGGCGAGCACGATCATACCCGCGTCATTGAGGGTCTCGCACGCATCGGGCACCGCGTCGTGGTTGAGATCCGCGCCGCGATTATCGCAGCCGTCGCATTCGTTCGGGATGCCGTCGTGGTCGTCGTCGAGGCCGCTCGGCGATTGGCAGCCCTGGCACGCATCGCCAACGCCATCGCCGTCGATGTCGGACTGGTCGGTGTTCGCCTTGTCGGGACAGTTGTCGAGCGGGTCGGGGACCCGATCGCCGTCGCGATCGTCGACCGCGACCGTGTTCAGGGCGAACAAGCGCGAGCAGGCCCCGAGCCCCATGCACACCAGGCACGCGAACAACCCAGCTCGTGTCATCCCGCGCTCAGTGTAGCGCGGGCCGGCTGCCAAAGATCGCGGTTCCGATCCGGACGTGAGTCGCGCCGCACGCGATGGCGACCTCGTAGTCACCACTCATCCCCATGGACAAGACCGGCAGCGCCAGGCCGAGCTCGCCCGCGATCCGGGTGCGGAGCTCGCGCAGCGCCTCGAACACCGGCCGGCTGGCCGCGGGATCGTCGCTCGGCGGCGGCAGGGTCATCAGCCCGTCGAGGCGCACGTTCGCGACCGCCGCGAGCTCCCTCGCGACGCCGAGCGCGGTCTCGCCCGTCACGCCACCTTTGGTCGCTTCACCGCCGAGGTTCACGGCGAGCAGGATCGGTTGCACGCTCGGAGAGCGCTTGCCGAGCTCGACCGCGAGACCGAGCGAATCGACCGCGTGGACGAGCGCGACCTTGCCGGCGACGAGCTTGGCCTTGTTGCTCTGCAGCCGGCCGATGAAGTGCCAGCGGATGGGGAGCACGAGCTCGGCTTGCTTGCCGGCGAGCTCCTGCGCGTAGTTCTCGCCGAAATCGACCGCGCCGGCGGCGGCGGCCTCCGCGATCGCACTCGCGGGGTGGGTCTTCGAGACCGCGACGATCGTGACGTCACTCGCGGGCCGCCCCGCGCGCTCGCACGCCGCGGCCACCTTCGCGCGGATCGCCGCCCAGTTCAGGGCGATCGTCACGAGGCGAGGCCTCGCGCGAGTTGCGCGCCCGGTGCGCCGACCAACCGCAGCGCTGCGAGCACCTCGACGAGCGGCAGGCCGATGATATTCGTCACGGAGCCGCGGACGCCGCGGATGAACGCCGCGGCGATGCCCTGGATCGCGTACGCGCCGGCCTTGCCACGCCACTCGTTACTCGCGACGTAGTCCGCGATCATCGCTGGATCGAGCGCGATCACGTCGACATCGCTCGTCACGGTCGCGAGGTGAACCCGCGGTCCATGGATCGCGAACCCCGTGATCACGTGGTGGGTGCGGCCCGAGAGCTGGCGGAGCATCGTGGCGGCCTCGGCGCCATCACCCGCCTTGCCGAGGATGGCGCCGTCGATCGTGACGGTCGTATCCGCCGCGAGCACCCAGCGATCGGGAAACCGCGCCGCGATCGCCGCAGCCTTCGCGGCGGAGATCCGCGCCACGTAGGGCTCGGGGGCTTCATTCGGGTGCGGGGTCTCGTCGAGCTCGGCCGGCACCACCTCGAGGGTCATGCCGACACGCTCGAGCATCTCCCGACGCCGTGGCGATGCCGAGGCCAGGACGAGCACTAGGGCATCTCGAGCTTGTTCACCGGCGCCGTCGTGAAGTTGAGCTCGACCGAGACACCATCGACGAACCGCGCCTTGCCCTTGCCGTCGACGGCCTGGGTGCAGTGCGCGAGCACGGTGCCATCCGGGTTCAGCGTGTCCGAGACCACCGTGCCATCACCGTCGATGCAGGTGTCGACGGTCAGCGTCGCATCGTTCGGGTTCGAGTCGCAGAACGCCTCGAGGCCGTCACCGTCGACGTCGATGTCTGGCGTGCGGCAGTTCGGGTACTTCGCGAGGATGCCCGCGTTCGCCTTCGGCAGCGCGAGGATCGGGCCGAGCGCGTTCGCGAACAGGGCGTCGAGGAGCGAGTCCTCGGGGGTCAGGCTGATCTGCGGGACGCTGAGGCCGCGGATCGTATCGGCGGTCTTCGCATCGATCACGCCACCGAGCTTGCCGTTCGAGATCGCGCCGGTGGCGGAGATGTCGCCTTGAATGGTCGCGCCAGTGATCTTGAGATCGAGCGTGATGCTGCTCGTCACCGGGATGTTGACGCTGAACACGCTGGGGCCGGCGAGCAGCTTCATCGAGCCATCGATCGTGCCGTCGGTGAACGCGACGAGCGGCGCCGTGCCGTCGAACGAGAGCGGCGACAGCTTGATGTCGGCCTTGTCGAACGCGCTGCACGCGGTGGCCTTGCCCATGCCGTCGACCGAGCGATCGGCGACGCCGTCGCAGTCGTTGTCCTTGCCGTCGCCACAGATCTCGGGATGGCCCTTGAAGATCGTGGCATCGTGATCGTTGCAGTCACCCTGCGCGACGCTCTGGCCATCTTGATCGACATCGGCGGTATCGGTCGTGTTCGGGGTCGTGCCGTCCTCGTCGGCGAGCCCGTTGCAGTTGTTGTCGATGCCGTCGCCCGGAATCTCCGCGGCGCCCGGGTGATTGCCCGAGCCGGTCGCGGTGTCGTCGCAATCTCCTCCGGCGATGCCAGGGCGCTTGCCGTCGCCGTCGAGGTCCTTGTCGAAGTCGCCGATGTAGATCGCGAACTTCACACACGTGTCGGCCGCGACCGTCGGGAGGTCGAAGAACTCGAACGGAATGATGACCTCGTAGTTACCGACCGAGGTCGTGATCGCATCGTTCGCGAGCCCGCCGACCGCGGCGAGCTTGTTGTCCGGCTTGCCGTCGTGATCGAGATCGAAGCCGTCTTGCACGCTACCGATCGCGAGCGTGTTGATGACCTGAGGGAACGTACCCGCGTACGGGGCGATCGGATCGCCGGGGCACTCCGGCTTCGGCGGGAACAGCTGTTCGCCCGTCTTCGCGTCGCTGCCGCACGCACCGCTGACGCCCAAAGACGCCGCGACCAATCCAAGCAAAAGCTTATTCATGAGCTACCCTCGGCGCGGACTTGAGCACGTCGGCTCCAAAAACGTCAAGAGCCGCGCTGAAAACGTCAGTCGCGGCGGTGGTGATGTTGTCGTCGCTGATGGCGGCGGCGCACGTCGCGCCCTCGGTCGACGACAACAATCGCTACGTCACGATCACGCCGGAGGGCGATCGGGTCCGGATCTCGTACGTCGTGTTCTTTGGCGACGTTCCGGGCGCGATCGAGCGCCGGATGATCGATACGAATCGCGACGGCCAGATCAGTAACGCGGAGGGTCATGCGTACGCCGTGGCTTTCGGCGACCAGCTGGCAGCCTCGCTCGAGGCCCAGGTCGACGGCACGATGGCGCCATTTATTTGGTCGTCGATCGAGGTCGGCATGGGCTCGCCGGAGGTCGCAGCCGGGACCTTCTCGATCGACCTGGTGGCGTACGCCTGCCTCGCGAGCCCGCGCGGAGCGCACCGGATCACGTTCCACGATCGGTTTCGGATCCCGCACCCGGGCGAGACCGAGGTCAAGGTCGACGATGCACCGGGCATCACGATCGAGCGCGCACGGATCGGTGCCGCGGATGATCCGAGCCACGACTATCGGTTCGCCGGTGCCGGCGGCCCGATCGCGGATCCAGGGCTCGAGCTAAGGTTCACGGCAGGCCCCGATGCCGCCACGAGCGGGAGCTGTGCGACCCCCGCGACCGGGGCCTCGCACACGCTGGTGTTCGTGCTGCTCGGAGGTGGCGTCGTCGTGGTGGGCGCAGGTGGCGTGCTGATGCTGCGAAAGAGCCGCTGAGCGCACGCCCGGGCGGTTTGGCGTTATAGTGGCAGCGCTCAGCGCCGCCATGAAGAAGTTCCCCGACTTCGTTCCGCCGACCAAGGTCAGCTACCTGATAAATCAGGGCCCGACGCTGCACCTCCGCCGGTGCATGCTCCAGGTCGCGGACGACCCGAGCCAGGAGTGGACCTTCGACAAGGAAGAGATCCGGATCGGCTCGATGGAGGACAACGACATCGTCCTCGCCGACGACACGGTGTCTCGCTACCACTGCCGGATCATCCAGGACGATACGAGCTACATCCTCGTCGACAACGCTTCGACGAACGGCACGTTCGTCAACAAGGTCCGCGTCCGTGAGGCGTTCCTCAAGCCGGGCTGCACGATCGGCGTCGGTCAGAGCCAGCTCAAGTTCAACGCGCGCGAAGAGGAAGTTCAGATCGTCCCGTCGCGCGCGGACCGTTGCGCTGGCCTGATCGGCGGCAATTCCAAGATGCGCGAGATCTACTCGATCATCGAGAAGATCGCGCCGACCGCGACCACCGTCGTGATCGACGGCGAGACGGGCACCGGCAAGGAGGTCGTCGCGCAGGCGATCCACTCGCTGTCTCCGCGCTCGCGCAACGAGCTCGTCGTGTTCGATTGCGGCGCGGTGCCGCCGAACCTGATCGAGAGCGAGCTGTTCGGGCACGAGAAGGGCAGCTTCACCGGCGCGATGATGAGCCGCGAGGGGCTGTTCGAGCTCGCGGATGGCGGCACGTTGTTCCTCGACGAGCTCGGCGAGCTCCCGATCGATCTCCAGCCCAAGCTACTCCGCGTGCTCGAGTCGCGCGAGGTTCGTCGGGTCGGCGGTGCGAAGGCCCAGAAGGTCGATGTCCGGATCATCGCGGCGACCAACCGCAACCTCGAAGACGAGGTCCGCGCGGGCCGGTTCCGGCAGGATCTGTTCTATCGGTTGAGCGTGGTGCGCCTCCACCTGCCGTCGTTGCACGCGCGCGCGGATGACATCCCGCTCCTGGTCAATCACTTCCTCGAGCACGGCTCGTACAACCGGCAGCCGAACGGGCAGCGGCGTGCGAGCGCGTTCTCGCGCGAGGCGATGATCGCGCTCCAGAACTATCCGTGGCCGGGCAACGTGCGCGAGCTCGTCAACGTCGTCGAGCGCGCCGTCTCGTTCTGCGAGCAGAGCACGATCGAGCTGTCGGACCTGCCCGATTACATCCGCACCGCGAAGGCACCGCCGCGCGAAGCCGCGCCGGTCCACAAGCGCGCCTCGAGCGTGCCCGCCGCCGCGAGCCTGGCCGCACAACCGCCGCCGACGCCGGAGGAGCTGCTCGCGGTCGGCATCACGTTCAAGGATGCGAAGGAGCGCTGGGTCACGACCTTCGAGCGCGACTACATCCTCCAGATGCTGCGCCGGAACAACGGCAACATCTCGCACGCCGCGCGCCACGCCGACATCGATCGCAAATACTTCCGCAAGCTGATGAAGAAGTACGACATCGAAGCCGCGGGTACCGACGACGATGACGCAGCTACCGAGTGACTGAGTGAGCGACGAGGGCCGTGTCGACGGTGTCGACTATGGCGAGGGCAGCCATCTCGATGAAGACGGCAAGCCGCGCATCGTCGAACGTCACCTGATCGTCTCGCCGGAGCTCGCCGGTCTCCGCCTCGATCACTTCGTGAAGACCCAGATCGAGCGGCTGTCGCGCACCAAGATCCAGACGATCATCGCGACCCAGCTGCGGCGCAGCGATGGCCACGTGATGAAGGCCTCCTCGAGCGTGGTCGCCGGCGATCACTACATCATCCGGCGCGAGGCCAAGCCCGAGCCGCTCGCACCGCGCACGTTCGGGGTCGTGCACGAGGATGCTCGGCTGCTGATCATCGACAAGCCCGCCGGCCTGCCGGTCCACGCCTCGGCAAAGTTCTATTTCAACACGCTCGCGCGCGTGATCGCCGAGCGCTATCCCGACGAGCCCGAGCTGCAGATGTGCCATCGGCTCGACCGCGAGACCTCGGGCTGCATGGTGTTCGCACGCGATCGCGAGGCCGCGGCGTTCGTGAAGAGTGCGATCAGCGACAAGCGGCGCACGACCAAGCAGTACCTCGCGATCGTCCTTGGCCAACCGCCGTGGGACGAAGAGCTCACGCTGAGCACGCCGCTGCGGATCTCGACCGCCGCCGACGACACGCGCGTGCCCACCGTGAAGGTGCTGCCCGATCCGGCGGGCCTGCCCTCGGCGACGCGGGTGATCGTGGAGCAGCGGACCGCGCGCTACGCCTTGATCCGCTGCACGCTCGAGACCGGGCGCCAGCACCAGATTCGCGTCCATCTCGCGCACGCCGGGTTTCCGATCGTCGGCGACAAGCTCTACGCACATGGCGATGACGCTTTCGTCGAGTACTGCGACGAAGGGCTCACGACGGAGCTCGCCGCGCTGTTCGTGCTGCCGCGCCACGCACTCCATGCCGCGCGACTCACGGTGCCGCACCCCGATGGCGGCTCGGTCACGGCCGAAGCTCCGCTCCCTGCCGACATGGCCGCGCTGCTCTGACTGACTATTGCCACTTCCAGTCGGCGTGGCTCGAGACAAGCCACGGCAGCCCACCGACGGTCGCGACGGTGTAGACCGGATCGCCATCGAGCGTGCCCGTGAACGGCAGCAGCACGGGCTCGTCGTCTTTGTAATAGCCGAGCGTCGCACCACCGGGGTCGACATGCAGCGCGTGCAACGTGATCGCGTTCGGCTCGAACGGGCCGACCATCGTGCGGAACAGGCCGGCCTCGTCGAGCTCGCCGACGATCGCGATCGGATGCGGCTCGAAGTGTGCCGGTGCGGGGTACGCCGGCGCCTCGAACATCGTGAGGTACAGCCGGATCGCGTGGAACTTGGTATCGGGGTACCGCCGCACCGCTTGCTTCCACATCGCGGTGAGCCGCTTCTCGAGCTTGACCGGGTCGCGCTCCTCGAACATGCCGCGGTTCGCGTGATCGAACCAGCGCTGGGTCGGCAGGTCGATCGGCGGCGCGGCCGTGACCTCGAAGTGATCGCCGATCACGATGTAGTCGGAGTGTCCGCTGTACGGCGGCTTCGCGAGCACGGTCGAGAACATCGGGAAGCCCGAGAACGGATACGTGTTGAGCTTCTGATCGAGCGCCGGGATCAACGCGGTGAGGACGTCGTAGATCACGAACGCGAACACGAAGAGCCGCGCCGCTCTCGGAGGCGACCAGGTCGGCGGAGGTTCACTCTCCACCACGCGGCGACGCAGCAACCAGTCCCAGTCGACGAACACCGCGTAGAGCGGCAACCAGTGCGGGTTCCACAGATCGACGACGTAGGCGAGCGCGATGGTCTCGGCGAGAAAGAACCCGCCGAACAGGCCCCGCAGGATCGGCCGGCGCACGAAGAAGCAGGCGGCGAGCGGCGCGGCCTGCGAGATCAAGTTCAACACCGCCGCGGTGCGATAGCGCCACGGATCATCGATCAACCAATCGACGAGCGGCGGCCGCGCGAGGCCCGCGAGGTCGAAGCGCACGAGCAGCTGGTGGCGAAGGTTGTCGGACAGCGCCCAGCGCAGCGTGAAGTGACCGTGCAGGATCTTGTGGAACGCCGCGCACGCGAACATCACCGCGACCGCGAGCTGGACGAGCCGGAGCGACCACTGATACGCGCATGGCCGATCGATCGGCGGCAACCCGCGAAGCCTACGCACCAGCCAGTCGACCGACAGCGCGTCGCCGCAGCACGCGCCGAGGAAGGCACACTGCGCGATGAACACCACGTTGTACTGGTGCGACCAGTGCGCGCTCGCCGAGAACGACAGCGACGTGATCGCGACCGCGCTGACGAAGCTCAGCGCGGTCGAGGCGCGTGCGGCGAGCCCGAACAACATCGTGATCGTGGTCGTGACCGCGACGATCCACAACGCGTGTACGAGCCAGCTCGGCGGCGGAGTGTGGCCGAGGAGCATCCAGATGCCGACCGGGCGATACAGCGTGTGCGCACCCGCGACGTCCCCGGTCGAGACATCGTGCGAGAGCCGGAGCAACGTGAGCAACACCGCGCACGCGAGCGCGATGCGCACGAACGCCGAAGCGAAGCGGCCTCCCGGGGCGAACCAGTAGCGTTGCCATCCAAGCCAGGAACGACTCACCCGCGTAGCCTACATCTTGGTGTAGGGTCGCGCCCATGCGGCTGGTCTCGACGGTTCTGGTGGTCTCGAGTCTCTGGGTGGTCGGTGCGTGCGGCAACAAATCGCCCGCGGCGGGTGGCGGCGACGATGCCTCCGACGGCGGGATCACGGGCGACGGACACGGTAGCGATGGCAGTGGTGGCAGTGGTGGCGGGAACCCGACGAACGTCCTGCTCACGCTGAACCACCGCCCGACGAACGCCTCGGCCCTGGGGTTCCTCGTCGCGTATCAAGATGGCGCCGGCCCGTGGACGCTCGCCCCTGCCCCGGTGGGTGATACCTACACGCTGCCGATCAACGCGCCGGTCTACGCGGTCGTGTGGACGTGCATCGCGGGCGGTCCGAACGGGCAACTTCGCTCGGTCAACGAGCTCCAGTTCACGGTCAGCGAGAAGCCGGCGCTCACGGTCGAGATCCCCGCACGCTGCCGCGATCAGGCCAACCTCGTCACCCTCCAGGGCACGATCGAGAACCCTGGCACGTTCACGCACTATGTCGTGAAGTTCGGCGATCGCAGCGCGACGGTCGGCAACAACGATCAGTTCACGCTCCAGACGCCGCCCGGCACCCACGATCTCGTGGTCCTCGGTCAGGGATCGATCAACCTCAGCAGCGATGCGGTCGCCGAGAGTGCGTACGTCCAGCGCGACCTCGCGGTCACCGCGAGCACCGAGTTGATGCTCGACGCTGACGCCATGGAAACGATCCAGGCGTTCGACGTCACGAACTTCGGGGGCTTCAGTGGCCACCTCCGCGATACCGCGCAGACGATCCTCTACGCGAACGGGACGACCGCGCAGCTCGTCAACGATTCGAGCAGCAGCTTCGAGACCGAGAGCCTCGCCGCCGATCAGATGGTGGCCGGCGATCTATACGACCAGCAGCTCACGGTGACGACGACCGGCGCCCAGACCACGATGTCGCTCGCGACGGCCTCACCCGCCGAGCAAGCCTGGACCGAGGTCCCCGCGCTCGGCGCCGTGACCTCGACCTCGACCGCGGGGCTCGTGACGAGCAGCTGGGCGGAGTACAGCCAGGCGACCGGCTACACGTGGCTCGCGAATCAGCAACTGCCCTCGAACGCGTGCGGCGGTGGCGGCGCCTGCTCGATCACGTGGACCGCACAGCTCTCGGCCGCGGTGCTCGGCACCCTGCCCGCGTATACGATGCCCGACTTGAGCGGTGTCAGCGGCTGGAACCAGGCGCTGCAATTGGTCGCAGGCAAACCGGCCACGGGTGGCGTCCAGGCGATGACGTCGTCGGCGATGAACGATTTTCCTGCCCTCGTGCCGCCTCCGATGGGTGCCGCGCGAACGTTCGCGGGCACGCAGCTGACCGTCACGCCGTAGCGCTTCGTGCTATCCCGTACGCGGTGTCCAAGGACCGCGCAGCGCCGTTCTCGAAGAAGCACCGCCGGTACTGGATTCCGGTCACCGGCGGCATGATCCTGATCGGTGCGCTCAACATCGGCCTCGGCCTGTGCAGCTTCAAGTCGCCCGTCGATCCGCAGCACATCGAGCTGCCGCTCCTTCATCGCGACGCCGGCCAGAGCGACGCCAACGACACGCTCGGCAATGCCGACCTGCCGCCGGATGTCATGCGCGCCTTCGCCATCAAGTACCCGCGGATCATCCCGGCCGGGGCAAAGGTCAACGGCGCGTACTTCGTGATCTCGTTCCCGCCGGGTCAGGCTCACGCCCACGCGACGTTCTCGACCGACGGTACGTTCGTCTCGGAAGATTGAACGCTTTGTCGCAGGCCGCGCACAGGTAGCTCGAAAACGTGCCCGCTGGCGTGGCGCATGGTTTCCTCGTTCCGTGTCCAAGCGCCCCTGGCCGCTCGCCGCATCGAAGCTATTAAACACCGCCGAGAACGCGGTGCTCGTGCTGATCGGGGTCGTGCTCGTGATGCTCGCGGTCCTGCTGCTGTGGACCAGCGGTTCCGCGATGATCGAGGCCGTGCGGAACAACACGATCGCGCACGAGGCGATCGAGATCCTCAACAGCGTCCTGCTCGTGATGATGACGATGGAGATCGTCTACACGGTCGCGGTGTCACTGCAGTCACACACGCTCGTCGCCGAGCCGTTCTTGATCATCGGCACGATCGCCTCGATCCGGCGCATGCTCGTGATCACCGCGACCAGCACCGAGACCGAGCACTCGCCCGAGATCTTCCACAACACGCTGATCGAGCTAGGGCTCCTCGCAGGGACGGTGGTCGCCCTCGCCTCGGCGATCTGGATCTTGCGCCACTCGCAGTCGTTGAAGCGCAACGTCGTGCCCGAGGCGGTGGCCGAAGAGCACGAGCACGAGTAGCTACTTGATCGGCGCCATCGCCGTCGCGGCAGGCAGATCGATCGTCTGCGACCACGGGCCCTGATCGCGGCTGTAGCCGGTAGCATCCTCGTACGCGAGCTTCAGCGCGCCCGACGTTGCGGCCACGGGAACCAGGAAGCAGGCGACCCCGTCGCGGGTCGCACCGGGCGCGATCGGATCCAGCGTGACGATCGACTTCATGCCCTCGGGCATCTTGCCGACCGCTTTGTCCGAGAGCCCGGTCTTCGCGCCGGTGGCATCGACCAGCTTGACCGTTGCCATCACGACGGCCGGCTTGGTGCCCGCATTCTTGATCGAGTGCTCGACGCACGCGAACGTCTTACCGGCATCCGCCTTCACGCCGAGGTTGTTGTCGGCATACGTCTTGTTCGGCGCGAGCAGATCCGCGGTCACGACCGACTTCGCCGTGATCTCGAGCTTCGGCGCCTCGGCCTTCGCGGCCGCACCCGCCGACTCGAGCGCCTTCTCGGCCCGGGCGCCGTGTGCCTTTTCGTCCTTCGACTTGCAGGCCATCACCAACGTAATGCTCAGGGCCAGGGTCGCCAGTTTGTGCATGGGGCTAGGTACACCGGACCTGGCCGGCGAGTGGCGACGTAGATCGCTCAGAACGCGATGCGCTTACCGTCGCGGAACACCGCGCCGGTCTGCGTGGCGGTGACACCGAACAGCACGCTCGCCGCGCCCTGCTCGATCGAGCGCGGCGCGTTGCGGCCACCCATGTCGGTGCGGACCCAGCCCGGACATGTCGAGTTGACCCTGATGTGGCGGGCCGCGAGCTCGGTCGCGAGCACGCGCGTCAGCGCGTTGAGCGCGGCCTTCGCGACGCCGTACGGATCCGTACCCCAACCCTTGCCGTCACCGGCGACGAAGTCGCGCATCCGGGTGACGAGCGCCTCGCGTGTCAGGCCCGGATCGGCGAGCAGCTGTTGATGCGCGCGATCGAGGTTCGCGAGCGCGCCGAGATCGCTGGTCACGTTCGTGATCGTGGCGCCGTCGCGAAGGAGCGGCAGCACACCGAGCGTCACGCGCAGTGGGCCGAAGAAGTTGGTCTCGACGGTCGTGCCGACATCACCGCGGCCCTCGCCGTAGATACCCGCATTGTTGACCAGCGCATCGAGCTTGATCGCACCGTCGCGGAGCTTCTGCACCGCGGTCGCGACCGAGGCGTCGCTCGTGACATCGAGCTCGACGACCTTGAGCCGACCGCTCGTGGTCTTGCGCAGGCGCGCCACGGCAGACTCGCCCTTGGCGCGATCGCGCGAGCCGACGAGGACGTCCCACTTCTCGGTCGCGAGCACGCGCGCGACCTCCTGGCCGATGCCGCGATTGCCACCGGTGATGAGGACGGTCTTGGCGCTCTCGGCCATGGGGCTCACTCTGGCAGCTGGAGCTCGTACGGCAACCGCATCTGCGCACTCTCGGGCGCGAACAGCATCGAGGGCGGCACGGCGCGCACGAGCGCCTTGAACACCGGCAGCTCGGACAGCGGCAACTCGGGCTGGCTCGTCGTGAGCAGCTTACCGATCACGCCGAGCACCGAGGTCGAGAGCTTCGGATACTCGAGGAGCTCGAGCCGGGTGCCAGGAGGAATGCCGGCCCGCGTGCGCGCTTCGTCGAGCGCATCGCCGAGGCCACCGAACCGGTCGACGAGCGACAGCGGCTTGGCCTGCTCGCCGGAGTACACGTGGCCGCGGCCGACCGCATCCACCGCGTCCTTCGTCAACTTGCGCCCCTCCGCGACGGCACCGACGAAGCGTCCGTACGAATAGCGCAGCTTGCCCAGCAACGCGGTGCGCTCCTCGACGGTGAACGGCCGGAACATGCTCTCGGCGTCCGCGCGCGCGCCGCGCTTGAACGTCTCGATCGAGATGCCGAGCTTCTTGACGAGGCCCGACAGATCGAACTTGCCGAAGAAGATCCCGATCGAGCCGGTGATCGTCATTGGCTCGGCGAGGATCACGTCGCACCCGGCCGCGACGAAGTACCCACCCGACGCCGCGAGGTTGCTCATCGAACAGATGATCGGCTTCTTGCCGCGCGTCGCGAACACCTCGCGCGCGATCAACTCCGAGGCGAGAGCGCTGCCGCCAGGGGAATCGATGCGCAGGACGATCGCCTTGATCAGTGGATCTTCGCGCGCCGCCGCGAGCGCGGCGACGACGGTCTCGCCGCCCGCGAGGTTCGTACCGATCACCGGCACGGTCTTGGTCGTACCATCGGTGATATCGCCGTCGACGTAGATCACCGCGACCTGGGGGCGCTCCCAGCGATCCGGGCGCGTCACCGGCAGCACGCCCACCGGATAGACGCCACCGAGCTCCGCCATGATCAGCTGCGCGACCTTGTCGGGCGGCGCCACGCCGTCGACGAGCTTCGTATTCTCCGCCAGCTCGCCGGCGGTGTAAGGACCGTTGTCGACGAGCGTCATCAGTTCGGCTGTAGAGAGATGGCGAGCCCCGGCGACCGTGTTCAACCACTGCTGCCACAGCGAATCGAACAGCTCGTCACGCATCTTCGCCGCGATCGGCGTGGCGCCGGTCTCGGTGAACATCTCGGGCGCGCTCTTGTACTCGGCGATCTTCTCGAACTGCGGCGTGATGCCGACCTGATCGAACAGGCCGCGGAAATAGAACGCCTGACCTGCCATGCCGACGAGCTGCAGCCCGCCCGCCGGATCGATGTAGATCTTGTCGGCCGCCGAGGCGACGTAGTAGTCGCGCGTCGAGCCCGAGACCATGTACGCGAATACCTTTTTGTGAGCGGCCTTGAGCGCGAGCAGCTCGTTGCGGAGCTCCTGCAGCGTGGCCCAGCCCGGCGAGGCGCCATCGAACAACACGACGACACCCTTCGCGCTGCGATCATTCGCGATGCCACGCAAGCGGAGCACGAGCTGAGTCAGCTCGCGGACTCCGATCTCGCCGGTGAGCTCGACGCGCTCGATGTGATCATCGGTAGGCAACACCGAGGCCCGCGGCGTCGCCGCGAGCGTCGCGACGAACGTGCCGCCGAGCGCGTGGTTGACGCTGCCCGGCGCCCGCAACCCGGTGCCGTACGCGGCGAGGCCGAGCTGCCCGAGCGAGAGCTCGAGCCCGATCGTCGCGCGGGTCTCGCGGACGTCCGAATCGACGAGCCCCGCGGGCGAATCATCGATCGCGTGGAGCGCGCGGCTCTCGATCGCCGCGACGACATACGCACCTTGCAGCGCGCGCACGCCGACGCGCGCCCAGCCATCGACATCGCCGCGGGTCTCGCCGATCCGGCCGCCGACCGAGAGCTCGAGCGCGTCGGTCCCGAGCGGGCGCACCATCGCCTCGGCCTCGTAGCGGCGCTGGACCGGCGTGCCCTCGATATCGGCGGTGTCGAGGTCGCGCACGTTGATGCCGAGCGCGAAGTGATTGTCGGGCCGGATCGACATGCCGAGATCGAACGTGTCGACCCCGTGGAGCGCACCGCTCGCGAAGAAGTAGTGGAACGCGACGCCGAGGCTGAGGTAGCGGCCGAGCGCGTTCGCGTGCGAGATCGTGAGCCGGAATGGATCACCCGGATCCGGCGACAGCTGCGAGCGCGACGGGCGCAGCCACTCGAGCGCGATACCCGCGCCGGTCTTCGGCAAGAGATCGCCGAAGAAGTCACTCGCGAGATAGATCCCGAACCCTGGCCCCGAGGCCGAGGCGACATCCGCGTTCTCGAGGTTGAGCGCGAGCGCGAGCTCGGGCCCATTCATCATCGCGAGGCCCGCGCTGTTCAACACGGTCGCGCGCGCATCGAACGCGCCGGCGATCGAGGTCGCGGGCAACGCGACACCGTCGGTCGGTTCCTCGGCGTAGCGGCGGTCGACCGCCTGGGCGTGAACCGTGCCAGCCGCAGCCAGCGCGAGCGCGATACTGAGGGCACAACGCATCCGGCGGCACGGTAGCAGATCGGAGAAGGGATATAGTCGAGCCGTGCCGAACCCGACACTCCTCGAGAAGCACCCGTTGTTGGTCAACCTCGCTTCGGACCAGCTCGAGCGGATCGCACGGGCGGGAGAGGTCGAGAGCTACAACCCGAACGAGCCGATCGTCACCGAGGGTAGCCTCGGGGATGCGCTGTTCCTGATCCTGTCGGGTCAGGTCGCGGTCCATCGCGGCGCCCAGACCTTCGCGACGCTCTCCGGCGGCGAGTTCTTCGGAGAGATGTCGCTCGTCGAGCCCGCACCCCGCTCGGCCACCGTCACCTCGATGCAGGCGACGTTCTTGTTCCGCCTGCCCCACGATGCCTTGCGCCAGCTGATCGCTGACGATCCGAACGCCTCGGCCGTCCTGCTCGTGCAAGTCGTCAAGACGCTCTCGGATCGGCTGCGCCGCGCGAACGCGATGCTGTCGTCCGTCGACATGCTCGCCGACTGGCTCGCCGGCTCGATGGTGTGAAGTTACGTAGCTGTCGAGTTGGATAGACTTGGGGGCCTGTCAGGCGCCCGCTGGTTGCGGCGCGTGCGCGGATCGACGAGGCGGGTGGTGAACACGAGCTCGAACCGCGACGGGTAGTGCGCGAAACAAGCTGACTCACATCAGTCGTCAGACTGTTCGCCGAGATCGCCGATTTGAACTGCGCCTCGAATTGCTTGGCGGTGATCCACGCGATCTGGATCCCCCTCGATCGTACGACCGCTCGAGCGCGAGCTTCGCACCGGAGGTCCGTTACCGGCCACCGGCGCTAGGGCAGCGCGATCAGCGCCGCGATCTGCTCAGCCGACAGCGTGCGGTCGTACAGCCGGATATCGTCGAGGTCGCCCTGGAAGAAGCTGGAAAGCATGTTGACGTCGAGGTCGCAGCCGATCCGGAATGGCTCGGTGGTGTAGGTGGGCGGTGAGACCGCGTTCGAGCCAACCGGTGCGCCGTCGACATAGAACGTGACGGTGGACGCGTCGACGACCCCAGCGAGGTGATGCCACCCGCCGAGCTGGGCGGGCGTGCCGACGCTGGCGCCAACGAGGTAGACGTTCCAGGTATCGGTATTGTTCTGCTCGCCCATCTCGATCGAGTTCGACATGCCCGTGTCGCCGTGGAACGTCTTGCCGATCACGGTCGAGAACTGCGCGGTCGATGGCGCGACCCACGCCGCGATCGTCAACTGTGCTGGCTCGAGGTCGCCCGGGTCGGCGATCGTCACGCAGTCGGTCGCGGCGAACCGCGCGGCACCGTCGCCGATGCGGCCCACGACCGCGGTCGGACACGAACTGCACGTCGCTGGGTGTTGCTTCGCGCGGTCGACGAGCAGACCGTCGCTATCGAACGCGAACTGGAGCAACAGCCCCTGGCTCAGCGGATCGGCGTCGGAGGTGGCGTCGCCTGGTGCGCTGTCGCGGCGCGCGTCGTTGACCTCGAACCCGAGCCGACCGCACGCGGCCAGGGTCAGGACCGAGACCGCGCACTTCATCGGTCCAGGAAACCACGGCGGCTCGCTGCGTTGCAAGCTTCGGTCAGGGAACCATCACCGTGCGGAGCTTCGATGGCGCCGACGCGGTCCCGCGCGCGAAGTCGATCGCGTAGTTCGCCGCGATCGCGAGCCGGGGTGGTCCGCCGTCGAGGTCGCTCTCCACGTAGCCGTCCGCGTGCGCGCTGGCCCAAGCGGGTGGGACGACGCGAGAGGCTCGTGCAGGCGGCGTGGTAATTGGCCGAGGCGTTCGCCAACCTGGTACGCGATGATGCGGGCGCTACCATCCCTTGACAAGAGATCGCGATACGCTCGTCATACCGGCATGAAGACTGCGCGTGCCGTGACGATCGGCGGGGTCGGGTTGGTGGTAGCAGCAACGATCACGACCGTGGTCGTGCTGCACTCGCCGCATCACGCCGCCCATCCACTCCATCGCTCGCTCTCGGATGACCGCCCGAAGCACCCGGGGATCCATCGTGCGGGTGCCGCCGAGCGCGCGGTGATCGAGCGCGCTGGCCGGCTCGAGCGCGACCGGATCCTCGCGAAGCGCCACTCGTCGTTAGCGAAGCAGTCCGTGCCCGCGACCTCGTGGGTCAGCATGGGCCCGACCGACGCCCCACAGGAGGTCAACTACTTCGAGATCGCCAGCGTCGACTCGGGTCGCCCTAACAACATCGTCGTCGATCCGCGCGACGGCAACGTCGTGTACATGGCGGTGTCCGGCGGCGGCGTTTGGAAGTCGTTCGACTTTCTGTCGGGAGCCACGCCGACGTGGGCGCCGACGATGGATATCGAGCCGAACCTCGCGATCGGTGCGCTCGCGCTCGATCCCGATCATCCGGACACGCTGTACGTCGGCACCGGCGACTTCGTCGACACCGCAGGCGGCTCGATGCAGAAGAGCAGCGATGGTGGCGGCACGTGGACCGCGCCGATCGCACTCACCGGCACACACCCGAACGGGTTTGCCGCGACCGCGGCTTCGATCCGTAGCATCGCCGTCATGGGCGATCGCATCTTGGTCGGCACCGATGTCGGGCTGTTCGCTTCGAGCGACGCGGGCGCTTCGTATCAACTCGTAGATCTCCCGAACGCCGCGGGTTCACTCGTGGAATCGATCTGGAGCATTGTTTCGGTAGGGGGCACCGCGTTCGTCGCGTCGGGAGTCACCTCGTGCAGGCCCGGGGCCGGGCCACCGTTCGTCTATTTCGGGAGCGATCCAAGCAGCACGTGCACCGCCGGGAACAACGTCGCACTGTGGCGGTCGGCCGATGGCGTGACGTGGGCCGAGGCGACCACGCCCTCCAAGCTCGGCGCCGGCAACTCGCTTCTCGCCGCGGGCCCGACAACGGATCCCGCTCGGACGGTGGTCTACGCGATCGTCGGCGGCATCGGCGGCGATCACACGCAGGGCTATTGGCGCTCGAACGATGGTGGTGCGACCTACGTCGACGCGACCGGCACGCTCGCGAACCCGACGCTCCTCGCGGAGAACAACGATGACTCGTGCCTCGGCATCGACGTCGGTCACGCGCAGAGCTGGTACAATCAGGCGATCACGGTCGATCCGACCAACCCGGATCACGTCCTCGTCGGTGGCAACCTGTGCGGGATGCGGACCGTCAACGGCACCGCGGCTTCGCCGACCTGGGAGCTGGTCTCGCACTGGTTGCCGGGCCCGGGATTCGGGGAGACCGCGAATGGCCGGCTCGCATATGTCCACGCCGACTGGCACACGGCGACCTCGGTGGTGGTCAACGGCAAGTTGACCACGTTCGCCGGCACCGACGGCGGCCTGTTCAGTTCGACGAACCTGTGGTCCGCGACCGCACCCGAGTCCGTTGCGTGGACGCACCATAACCAGGGCCTCGCGACGCACCTCATGTACTCGGTCGCGTCCGGCGATCCGGCCGCGGGCAATCCGTTCGTCGCGTTCTCGGGGCTCCAGGACAATGGCACGCGGTTCCGCGCCACGCCCGCGCACCCCTCGGCCTTCAACCAGCCGATCGGCGGCGATGGCATCGGCGCGACGATCCACAACTCGACATCGGGCACGACGTACTGGGGCAGTTTCGAGTTCGGACGCCTGTTCTGCAAGCCTGCCGAGGTCGACTGCTCGACCGAGGTCCCGATGGCGGCCGATGCAGACTCGCACTGGCACTCGATGCCATCGCCGGTTGGCGCGTCGATGGAGGATGACGAGGTCGACGAGCGCATGCAGCAGCGCGCGCACCTCTCCGGCGAGGACCAGGATCCGTTCTTCATCCACTACGCCGATGTCGAGACCGACACCGCGGGCCAGAGCGTGTTGACCCACACCGACGAGCAAGTCTTCGTCAGCACACCGTCGGGTACGGGGTTCGCCTTCACCTCGATCTCGCAGGATCTCACGGGTGCTACGAACGGCGCCGGGTTCGCGACCGTCACCGCATCGCGCTCGACTCCGGGTCTGTACGGCGCGGCCGGCCTGGTCTCGGCGGAACCCTTCTACGTGACGACCACGGGCAACACGCCCGCGATCTGGAACGCCGCGCAGCCCGTGCATCCGGGTGGCACTGCGGTCCGCCAAACCGGTGCGTCGTCGATCGACTTCCCACCTGGCGGGAATGGCCAGGTGTTCGTGGGTGCGTTCACGGGCATCCTCTCCAACGGCAGCGTGCCAGCCGATGACCAGGGCCGGCTGTACCGCACCACCGACGGCGGCACGACCTGGGCCTCGATCGTCGGCGCAGACCCCGCGCATCGCCTTCCAAATGTTCCGATCTACGTCGTCAAGTACGACCCTGTCACCGCGACCACCCTCTACGCGGGCACCCAGATCGGCGTCTACATCACGACCGACGACGGCGTGACCTGGGATCGGATGGGCGATAACTTCCCACTCGTGCCGGTGCGCGACATGTACGTCGCTAAGAATCAGGACTTCATCCGGGTCGCGACCTACGGCCGGGGGCTGTGGGAGATCTATCCGAGTGCGGGCGCGAACCAGGGCGCTCCCGGCAATGGCGACTTCGATCGCAACTTGATCATCGACTGGGTCGACCTCGGCGCGATGTCGGCGCGCCTCGGCGAGACGCCGATGACGACGACCGCACCGCTCTACTCGTGGATCCTCGACATGGTCGCCAGTGATCCGAGCCAACCCACCCAGGCGATCGAGGCCAACGATCTCGATGCCCTGCTCGCGAAGTTCGGAGGTCACCCGTGAAAGCGCTCGTCCTGCTGCTCTCGCTCGCCGCGTGCGGCGACAACGATCGAGGCCCGATCAGATACACCGATCCGGGTGCGGGTAAGCTCCGCCTGATCCAGGGCCCTTCTCCCGCCGCGGACCGCTTGCTGCTCGAGCTCGTGGTCGGGGATCAACCGCTGACCGGGTACTCGGTCGGTTTCGATCTCCCGCTCGACGACACCAAGGTAACCTTCGGCGCGTTCCACCCTGGCACCGCGCTGAACCCGGGCACGACCCCGATCGCCGCCGTCGGCACGTTCGTTCGGTCGGGGCCGCTCGCCCACGAGCTCGTCACCGCGCAGAGCCAGAAGGCCAGCGGTGACGGCGCGACACCCTCGGACACCACGTTGCAACCCGGCACGGTGCTGTACTCGGTCGAGCTCGCCATGGTCCCGCACGCGCACGGTGTCGTGTTCGACGGGAGCGCCGCGGGTTTCCTCTTGCCGTCCGGAGGCATGCGCGATCGTGCGGGCACGGCGGTCGTCCTCGCGAACGAGGTCGCGATCGGCAGGCTCGAGCTCGCGCCCTGAGCGTGACCCACACTCTGCGGTGATCGTCTGCCTGCCAGCCGACCCTCCGCGACCCGCGTGCCCCGATCGTGAGCGGCGCGTCAACAGGTTGCAGCGTCACGGCAAACTGATGACGTGCGCCTAGCAGGCTGCTGAGAAACCCCAGTCTGGGGATCGACGCGGTGATCCTGTCCGGATAGGTTCGGCGCATGCGTGGCGCCGACGACAAGCAGGCTTCGATGTTCTCGATTGTTTCGCCGGACCGTCGTGTTCCGGCCGAC